>JAKZTI010000099.1:0-27406 GCA_047517145.1 Gammaproteobacteria bacterium | reverse complement strand
GTATTCACACCTGTTACTTCGGCTATTTCAGCGACTGTTAATCCAGCCTCCTCTCGCAACATAAAGGCCTCTCTTTGTGCATCTGGCAAATTGTCAACTAACTCTGAAAGTATTTCTGTTTGTCGCTGTATCTCCAACTGTTCGTCTGCTTGTTTCTGACCATTTACTATCATTAGCTCAACATCTTCATCGCAGTCTTTTTGTTGCAACACATCGGTACGTGTCTTTCTGTAATAATCTACGAAGTGATTATGCGCGAGTTGGTATAGATAGGTGGTAAATTTGGCACGTACCTCATACCGATCACGGGCAGCAATCAGTTTCATCCAGACATCCTGAAACAGTTCTTCGGCAATCGCTTGTTGATGACATTTGGCCAGCAAATAACGAAACACCCCGCCCTTATGCCGTTCATACAGAACTTCAAAGGCAGCTGCATCACCCTGCTGATAGCCGAGCATCAAATCTTCATCGGCGTATTCCTCATTTCCCTTGCCTTCCATCATAGCAATGAAGTTTATATCATCCGTTCTATCTGATTCTAACGATTTTATGGACGAATCGGGTTAATCTGAATGCTATTGACTGATTTGCAGACATAAAAAAAGGGCCAATTAGCCCTTTTCTATGAATACCTGTTAAGTGTACGGTAATCAGGCTTCCTGTATTTCCGCTTCAGTGACTGCTTTCATGCTCAGGCGAACACGACCTTGCCTGTCGACCTCAAGCACTTTAACTTTAACAAAATCACCTTCACTTAATTTATCGCTAACATTCTCTACACGTTCTTCACAAATTTGTGAGATATGTACCAAACCATCTTTGCCTGGCAGGATATTCACGAAGGCACCGAAATCCATCAGCTTGGCAACCTTACCTTCATAGATTTTACCAACTTCGATATCTGCAGTTATCTGCTCTACTCTTAGTAATGCAGCTTCGCCAGCAGCCTTATCTACTGCGGCAATCTTTACCGTACCATCATCATCGATATTAATCGTTGCACCTGTTTCTTCAGTAATTGCCCGGATAGTTGCACCACCCTTACCAATCACATCGCGAATCTTGTCCGGGTGAATCTTAATCACCGTGATTCTAGGCGCATATTCGGACATTTCATCACGGGCAGTGGATATTGTTGCGTTCATTTCTCCAAGAATATGAATACGACCTTCTTTGGCCTGGGCCAGAGCCGCTTCCATAATTTCTTTTGTTATGCCATCGATCTTGATATCCATCTGCAGGGCAGTAATACCACTTTCTGTCCCAGCAACTTTAAAATCCATATCACCCAGATGATCTTCATCACCGAGGATATCTGAAAGTACGACAAATTTGTCATCTTCTTTAATCAGACCCATGGCGATACCAGCAACGGGTGCTTCAATCGCAACACCAGCATCCATTAAGGCAAGACTGGTACCACAGACACTGGCCATAGAACTTGAACCGTTTGATTCAGTGATTTCTGAAACCACGCGAATGGCGTAAGGATATTCTTCCATATTTGGCATAACACCGAGGATGCCACGTTTTGCCAAACGGCCATGGCCTATTTCACGACGTTTTGGTGTGCCAACACGCCCGGTTTCCCCGACGCAATACGGGGGAAAGTTGTAATGCAACATGAATGGTTCTTTGTAAGTACCTTCTAATGCATCAATAATTTGTGAGTCACGTTCTGTGCCCAGTGTGGCAACGACAATCGCCTGGGTTTCCCCACGTGTAAATAGTGCAGAACCATGTGCTCTTGGCAGAATACCCACTTCTGTAGTAATTTTTCTGATGGTTTTCGTGTCACGACCATCGATGCGACTCTCGCCTGCCAGAATGCTGCTACGAACGATATGGCTTTCTAAACTACTAATTTCATTATTAATTTCTGATGCTGACCACTTCGGAGCCTCTGCTTCGGTCATCGCCGCAACAACTTCACTACGAATCTCGCTAATACGATCCTTACGATTAAGCTTATCTGTGATGGCATAGGCCTCGCGCAATAGATCTGTAGAACGACTGGTTACTTCATCTGCCAATGCCTGATCCTTTTCTTCAGCTTGCCAATCCCAGGCAACAATATCAACTTCTTCCGCCAGGGCCTTAATACTGTCTATAGCCACCTGAAATTGCTCATGACCGAACATCACTGCACCCAACATCACTTCTTCAGACAATTGTCTGGCTTCAGACTCGACCATTAATACTGAAGTGCTGGTTCCTGCAACAACTAAATTCAGTGCTGAATCAGCCAGCTGATCGGTTGACGGGTTAACTACATAATTACCATCGATATATCCCACTCGAGCAGCGCCCACAGGACCATTAAATGGTGCACCGGTTAAAGCAACTGCTGCGGAGGCGCCAATCAATGCCGGAATATCAGCATTGATTTGTGGATCCAGTGACATCACTGTAGCCACAATCTGGACTTCATTTCTAAAACCTTTTGGAAATAAAGGTCTGAGTGGTCGATCAATTAATCGACAGGTAAGGGTTTCTTTTTCACTTGGACGACCTTCTCTTTTAAAAAAGCCACCTGGTATCTTGCCCGCAGCATATGTGCGTTCCTGATAATCCACGGTAAGTGGGAAAAAATCACGACCTGTATCAGCTTCTTTCTTGGCGACACAGGTAACCATGACAACGGTATCTCCCATGCTTACGATAACTGAACTGGCCTGTCGTGCTATCTTACCCGTTTCTAATACAACTGTTTGATCACCGAACTGGAACTCTTTCCTGACTGCTTTCATGTTTTTACCTTAAAAATATTTGATAAGTAATTTGGAGGGATTTTCTTCAAGACGATTAAAGAGATTCTGTCTTTTTTGAAATGTTTGTATTTTGTTACTTGTGAGTCTGAAAAACGGGTCTGACGTAAACAATTTTATTGCGCTGTTTGTTCACGCAGACCTGACTATAAATCTTACTTACGTAAACCCAGGCTAGTGATCAGATCACGATAGCGGTTTACATCTTTGCTTTTCAAATAATCTAAAAGCTTACGGCGTTGATTCACCGTTTTTAACAAACCACGACGTGAATGATGATCTTTATTATGTACCTTGAAATGATCAGACAGCTCTGTAATGTTTGCCGTTAATAACGCAACCTGCACCTCTGGAGAACCTGTATCGTTTTCAGCACGCTGATATTCTTTTGCTATGTCAGCCTTATGCTGAGTACTTAATGCCATGTGTAATCGAGCTCCTGAAGTAGTCCCGGTCTAAATGAGGCGCGTATTGTAACCGCGCGCTCATGCATGAACAAGCGTAAATAACGAGATAGCAGAATTATTGCTTTCATCCCCAAACATGGCATCCAACTTAATAATATGAAGAATTATTTATATATATTAATCAATAACTTATTGTTAATTATTGGTTTTCAGTAATCTTTTTGGAGCGACACGTCCGTCATCCAGAATTGTACCAATCCCGATAAATGCGTACATATGGTCATAAATTCTGACCAATCCTTCCGTTGGTGCCTGCGGTACTGACACTGACTGACCCAGGCAAAGCTGGTATGCCATTTCCTCGGTTAAATTAACCTCAGCCAGATGTTCCAGAGCACTATCTACCGGGACAAGTAACTGATCCAGAGCTGCATTTTCCTCCTCATCCTCATTCGACAAATTCTCGATCGTTTCCATCCTGACCATTTGCGCTTCATTAAATGGTCCCGTTGACAGACGTCGAAGTGACCTGACATGTGCACCACAGCCTAGCGCCTGACCAATATCTTCAACCAGCGTCCGTATGTAAGTACCTTTTGAACAACGCACCTTTATTGTAAATGAGTCCTCATCGAAATTAAGTAAATCAATCTTCTGTATTGTCACAGGCCTAGATTTACGTTCGACCTTAAGCCCTTGATAAGCTAATTTATAAAGCCTTTGCCCATCAACTTTCAATGCGGAGTACATAGGCGGGACCTGTTTAATGTCTCCGACAAACTGTGCTGTGACCTTTTCTAACTGCCGCTGATTAAGTTCAGGAACCTGCCTGGTTTCTAATATCTCGCCTTCGGCATCTGCGGTGCTGGTCATCACACCTAGTTTCGCAACTGAAACATAAGTTTTATCTGCATTGAGAATATATGACGAAACCTTTGTGGCTTCACCGAGACATAAGGGCAACATGCCTGTCGCAGGTTTGTCCAGACTACCTGTATGCCCTGCTCTGGCAGCTCGATACAGTCGCTTGATTCTTTGCAGGGCATCATTCGATGTAATGCCGGCTGGTTTGTCCAGAAGTAGAATACCGTGCACATCCCGTTCGTGCGGTTTTCTTTTTCGTCTTCGACCCATACGACAATGATACTTATTTATTAATACTTGTTTATTATTTCTGTGGATCTTCTGTATGCAAAGAATCTATCAGGCTAGTCAATCGATTAGCCTGTTCCAGATTCTCATCAAACATGAATTTAAGTTTTGGAACGGTACGGGTAGTGAGTATTTTGGATAATTGATGACGAAATTGAGCAGCGTTATCATTTAGCATGACAAGGACTTTCGCTCTATCATCCGATAGATCATACTTGTGACTTTCTGCATGATCCATCCCCAGACAAGTTACAAAAATTTTTGCATAGGCCAAATCTGTGCTTAAATCTACAGCAGAAATCGTCACTAGGCCCAGACCAGCATCTCTGACCGGCATTTGGATAATTGTGGCCAGCTCTTTTTGTATATGATCACCGACTCGCTGACTGCGACTAAATTCTTTGGCCATGATCGATCAAACCACTTAGCTTGTTGATATTAAATAGTGCGTGCAATTTCGATTCGCTCAAACACCTCGATTTGATCTCCAGGCTGGACATTGTCGTAATTTTTCACACCAATGCCGCATTCTGTCCCTGATTTCACTTCATTAACATCATCCTTAAAACGTCTGAGTGATTCGAGTTCTCCCTCGTAAATAACTACATTATCCCGCAAGACACGAATAGGGTTGCTTTTCTTAATGGTACCCGTAGAAACAATACAGCCAGCAATATCACCAAATTTTGGTGAACGAAAAACATCTTTCACTTCAGCTACACCAATAATTTGCTCACGCAGTTCAGGTGCGAGCATGCCGCTCATCGCCGCTTTAATATCATCAATAAGATCGTAAATAATGCTGTAGTAACGAATTTCAATTTCTTCTTCATTAGCAAGCTTACGTGCAGAAGCATCGGCACGAACATTAAAACCTATAACAACGGCTTTTGACGCTTGAGCCAGATTCATATCAGTTTCCGTGATTCCACCAACGCCATTACTGACGACACCGACCCTGACTTCATCGGTCGATAGTCTGGTCAGTGCTTCAACAATAGCCTCAGAAGATCCCTGAACGTCTGCCTTAACCAGAACATTGAGTGTTGCAACATCACCTTCGCTCATCTGGTCTATGGCATTTTGTAATTTAACTGCATGTTGTTTTGCCAACTTGGATTCACGATTTTTATTTTGCCTTTGCTCAGCAATCTCACGCGCTGTTTTCTCGTCTGGCACAACTATCATTTCATCACCGGCATTGGGGATACCAGATAAACCGAGTACCTCGACGGGCGTCGATGGCCCCACAGATGACGAAATTTCATTGCCATTGCTGTCAACCATGGCTCGAACACGACCAAATTCTCCACCACTAAGGATAATGTCACCTTTGTTAAGCGCTCCACTCTGCACCAGGATAGTTGCAACAGGGCCACGTCCCTTATCCAAACGTGCCTCAATCACGGTGCCGGTCGCAGCACCGGTTTCAGATGCTTTAAGTTCAAGCAATTCTGCCTGTAGTAAAATACTTTCAAGTAAATCATCAATTCCCTCGCCTGTTTGTGCAGAAACATTGATAAATTGAGTGTCACCGCCCCAGTCTTCCGGTATGACATCGACTTTGGAAAGTTCCTGTTTCACACGATCAGGATCTGCTTCGGGCTTATCGATTTTATTGACAGCAATAATAATTGGCACATCACCTGCCTTTGCATGTTTCACTGCTTCTTCTGTCTGCGGCATCACGCCATCAGCAGCAGCAATCACAACAACAACGATATCTGTCACGCTGGCACCACGGGCACGCATTGCTGTAAACGCAGCATGTCCTGGTGTATCCAGAAATGCGATTTTGCCTTTGTCAGTCTCTACAACATAGGCACCAATGTGTTGTGTAATACCTCCTGCCTCACCTTCAGTGACTTTCGTTTTGCGAATATAATCAAGCAGTGAAGTTTTACCGTGGTCAACATGACCCATAATCGTCACAATGGGTGCGCGTGAAACTTGCTCGCCACTTTCCTTTGCTGCAAAAACAACTTCATCTTCCAGCGCACTCTCATTAATAAGTTTAACCTTATGACCCATCTCTTCGACGACAAGTGTTGCTGTATCCTGGTCAAGCATCTGATTGATGGTGGCCATACTTCCAAGCCCCATCATTAATTTGATGACTTCAGTTGCCTTAACTGACATTTCCTGTGCCAGATCACCGACTGAAATACTTTCTGGTATCTCAACTTCCTTGATGACAGGTTCTGTCGGTTTTTCAAAAACATGTTGTGTTTCAACAGTTGGTATGATTTTCGATCTGTGCCTGGGTTTCTTCTTGCGGCGCCCTGATTTTTCAGAGGCCACATGTAATTCCTGGCGACCGTAACGGGTTGATTTATCTTTGTCCTTGCCCTTTTTCCCTGTACGAGGTTTGTTATCAGTTTTTTCTGCTGCCGGAGCGACAACAGCTTCAATCGGACTGGTTTTTTCAACTTCTGCGTTTGGCTCTTCTGACACTTCTTCAGTTTCGACCTGCTCAACTTCAGGTGTTGCTGAAGCTTCTGCAGCTCCATTGTTTACCGCCTCAGCACTAGTCGTCTCAGTATTATTAGCAGTTTCTACGATTTGCGTACTTGCGCTTGCATCATCGACAATTTCTGCCGTTTCAGCAGGTAATTCTTCCTCAATTTCAGGTTTTGTCAGTTCTTCTATAGCACTACGTTTAACGTAGGTACGTTTCTTTCTAAACTCGACATTCACAGTCTTGGATTGTGTTTTGGTTCTTCCCTGAACGTTCAGTGGTACTTTGATTTCACTACTGGTCTTTCTTTTCAGTGTGATCTTCTTTGTTTCGGATGTACCTTTTCCATGTTTCCCACGGAGATGCGCCAACAGATGATTTTTTTCTTCATCCGTAATTATTTCGTCGGCTGATTTATTAGGTAAGCCAGCATCAACTATCTGTTCTTGCAAACGCTCTACGGGGATCCCGACGACGCTTGCGAACTGACTAAGTTTAACTTCAGGCATCCGTCGTCCCTCCTTCAGTCAGTTCTGCTTGTTCAGCTTCCTCGAACCAGGGAATTCTGGCAGTCATGATTAGTTTACCCGCCCGCTCTGAATCCATTTCTTCAATTTCCATTAGCTCGTCCACTGAAAGGTCCGCCAGATCATCCATGGTAACAACGCCCTTTGCTGCCAATTCATAAGCCAGCGCATCTTCCATGCCTTCCATTTGCAACAGATCTTCTGCCGGATGTGCATCAATTAATTTTTCTTCATTAACAATTGCTCGAGTTAACATTACATCACGTGCGCGGCCCCGTAATTCATTGACTAGATCACTATCAAACTCTTCGATATTAAGCATTTCTTCTTCCGGGACATAGGCGATTTCTTCAACACTTGAGAAGCCTTCCTGTACCAATATCACAGCCATCTCTTCATCAATATCCAGTTGTTCCATAAACATTTTTTGTAGTGCCTGAGCTTCTTCTTCATTCTTCTCTTCTGCCTGTTCAACAGACATCACATTGAGCACCCATTCCGTCAATTCACTGGCGAGACGAATATTCTGCCCCCCACGGCCGATGGCCTGTGAGAGATTATCCTCTTCAACAGCAATATCCATACTATGAGCATCTTCATCTACCAGGATTGAGGAAACTTCTGCGGGTGCCATAGCATTAATCACAAATTGCGCAGGGTTTTCGTCCCACAGGATGATATCGACGCGTTCACCACCAAGTTCGTTAGATACTGCCTGCACACGTGAACCACGCATACCAACACAGGCACCAATGGGGTCTATCCGTGGATCATTCGCCTTAACCGCTATCTTCGCTCTGGCCCCAGGGTCCCGGGCACCATTAATAATATCTATCATGCCTTCATTTACTTCAGGGACTTCAAGCTTGAATAATTCGATCAACAATTCAGGCGTAGTACGACTCAGAAAAAGTTGTGGGCCTCGAATTTCAGAACGCACTTCCTGTAAATAGGCACGAATACGGTCACCAGGTCTTACTGCTTCTCTTGGTATTAGTCCTTCACGCGGAATAAAACCTTCGGCATTGCTACCCAGGTCAAGATAGACATTACCTCTTTCTACTCGCTTCACAACACCACTCAACATTTCACCAACACGATTGGCAAAAGCCTCGACTACCTGAATTCTTTCGGCTTCTCTTACTTTCTGTACGATCACCTGCTTTGCCGTCTGTGCTGCAATTCGACCAAACTCAACCGAATCTATGGGTTTTTCAATAAATTGCCCAATCTCGATATCAGGATTATCTGCCAAAGAATCTTTAAGTGTTACTTGCCTGCTTGGAAATTCGATTTCTTCATCGTTGCCCATGATTTCCCAGAGACGAAATGTTTCATAGTTACCTGTTTCACGATCAATTTCGACGCGTGATTCAATATCTTCACGATTACGTTTCTTGGTCGCCATTGCCAACGCTGCTTCGATGGCATCAAAGATAATATCCTTGCTGACACCTTTCTCGCTGGAAACAACATCAACGACCGTTAAAATTTCTTTATTCATAATGTAGATACTCTCAACACACTACTTTAGGACAAAAACTAAATTAATTTATTATTTTGCTTACTATATTTCCGGCACTAAATGCGCCGAGTCAATCGCATCAGCAGGAATCAAATAATCAACTCCATCTTCACTAACGAGTACTGCTGTTTCTTCAATTGCTTTGATCACACCCGTAACCTTTCTACGATCTTCTATTTTTTCACGCAATTTCATCTTCACTTTCTCGCCTAAAAATCGTTGAAACTGTTCCAACGTAAACAATGGCCTATCCAGTCCTGGAGATGAAATTTCCAGAAAATACTTTTCTTTAATAGGGTCATGCACATCCAATACACCAATCACCTGATGATTTACCCGGGTACAATCATCAATAGTAATACCGACATCGTTGTCTATGTATAATCTCAACATTGAGCCATCCTTCTGTCTAAAATACTCGATGCCAAGCATTTCATAACCCATCGCCGTAACCACGGGTTCTAACAATTCAATCAGCTCATTATGTTGTCTATGCATTCTTTATAAACCGTAACTCCTGTGTATCCTGCACCCGCGGCATACAGTACATCCCTGTAATTCGCCGCTCTTCTGCATCCATGCAGCCGCGGCATACAGTACATCCCTGTACATAAAAAATGGGCACAAGGCCCACTTCAAAAACTCAAAAAAACTACCAGCAGTATAGCTGCCAATCTTAAAACCGCCAGTTCCCTAGAAATACTTTCTAACGCCTGTAAAAAAGGCCCCAATGGGGCCCCTTTGAAACTTTGGTAGCTATGGAAGTATTTAAACCTACAACCTTCGCCTGTTACTGAACAACCGAGCCCGACATGCGCTAGCATCAGGGCGAACTACCAATTTATTCTACAACTAAATTTTTTGGTAGCGGGGGTAGGATTTGAACCTACGACCTTCGGGTTATGAGCCCGACGAGCTGCCAGACTGCTCCACCCCGCACTAAGGTTGCGCATGGTACAGACACCTTTAAACATAATCAAGACAATGTCTTAACTTAACTGCACCGCCTGTCTTTTTGCCCCCCATGACCCCGGTTTCTCCTCAAAAATCCCTGCACATGATTCACCGCAACTGAGACATTCACCTTTAGGGGATAAATTCCATTGTTTAAGATTATACCAATCTCTAACTATCAGTTTTCCTCCACACTGGTAGCAATAACTGGTATCTCCAGCTTCATAATGTACATTCCCTGTATAGGCATAACGAATTCCGTTCTTTAACGCAATTTCACGCGCTTTGATTAATGTCTGCGGGTCTGTACTATCTTTGTCGCGCATTTTCCAGTCCGGATGGAAGGCAGAGAAGTGAATCGGCACATCAGGGCCAAGATTTTCTACTATCCATTGCGTCATTTCTTCAAATTCATTCACCGAATCATTTTCGCCAGGAATAACTAAATTAGTTATTTCAAACCAGACGTCGGTTTCATGTTTAAGGTACGACAGTGTCTCCAATACAGGAGCAAGGTGACTACCGGTTACACGATGATAAAAACGTTCGGTAAACGCCTTGAGGTCGATATTGGCCGCATCCATGTATTGATAGAACTCTGCCCTCGGTGCTTCACAAACATAACCCGCAGACACGGCGACCGCTTTGATGTTATTTTCATGACAGGCCTGCGCAACATCAATGGCATATTCATGAAAAATCACCGGATCATTGTAGGTGAATGCAATACTGCGACAATTTAATTGCTTCGCGACACTTGCCAATAACTCCGGTGAGGCAGCGTCGGCCAGAGTGTCGATCTCACGAGACTTGCTAATGTCCCAATTCTGGCAAAATTTACAGGCCAGGTTGCAACCTGCAGTACCAAATGAAAGTACTGGCGTGCCCGGCAGAAAATGATTCAAGGGTTTTTTTTCTATGGGGTCAATACAAAAACCACTGGAACGGCCATAGCTTGTCAGTACAATTTGTTGATCTCTGCATTCCCGGACAAAACAAAGTCCCTGCTGCCCTTCCTTCAATTTACAGGCTCGTGGGCAAACATCACACTGCACCCGACCATCGTCCAGTTCATGCCAGTATTTTGTTTTAACCACTGAAGTCATTAAATTCGTCATGCTGTCTGCAAGTATTTCAAATACACCCTATAATTGTCACAAGAACTAGCCGTCAATTTGCCTGTATATGAATGATAGTCAAAACAAAATAAAAAGCACTATAAGACCCGCAGCAGTCGCAGGACAATTCTATCCAGCGAATCCTGCTGAACTGGAAAAAATGGTGATAGCATTACTTAACGGCGTTCGTGACATTCCACCGCCCTCCAAGGCTATTATTGCCCCACACGCAGGTTTGGTGTATTCAGGTCCAATAGCTGCGACTGTGTATGCCAGTCTACTCGCTGACAAAGAAAGAATTGGTCGTGTGGTTTTACTCGGTCCTTCACATCGAGTTTATTTAGAGGGATTGGCGTTATGCTCCGCAGATTATTATGAAACCCCACTGGGCAAGATTGAAATTGATCAGGAGGCCTATGGTTCAGTACGAGACTTGCCGCAAGTATGCGTCGCGGATGCAGCCCATGCACAGGAACATAGTCTTGAAGTACACCTGCCCTTTCTACAACTTGTACTTGATCAGTTTAAATTGGTCCCCATCGTTGTTGGCGATGCTTCTCCTGAAGAAGTCGCCGAGGTCCTGGATATTTTATGGGGAGATGAAGATACACAAATAATTATTAGTTCTGATCTTAGTCATTTCCATGATTATGAGACAGCACAGCAGCTGGATTTATCTACTAGCAAAGCCATTGAAAATTTGCAGTTGGAAGTCATCGGCTCACAACAGGCTTGTGGTTGTATGCCCATGCGTGGTCTATTACACCTCGCAAGAAAAAAACATCTTAATGTTAAAACACTGGATTTGAGAAACTCAGGGGACACTGCAGGGACTAAAGACAGGGTTGTGGGTTATGGTGCTTACTCTGTTAATTGACCCATTTAAATAATAAATATGTATACACAAGATCAGAAACAGGTCCTGATTTCTATCTCGCGCTCAAGTATCCAGAATGGGTTTCAATCGGGTCAACCGGATACAATCAATATAGAAAACTATGACTCTGAATTGAAAGCTGTCAGAGCGACATTTGTTACATTAAAGATTTCAGAAAAATTACGTGGCTGTATTGGCACTATTGAAGCCAAATACCCTTTGGCCAGAAGTACTGCAGAGTATGCCTACGCAGCTGCCTTCCGTGACCCAAGATTCAAACCCCTCACTGAAGATGAATACGACAAGATAACATTGAGCATTTCTATACTGACGCCTGCCGAACCCATTGAATTTGATTCAGATGCGCAGCTACTTCAGCAACTGAATCCTGATGTTGATGGTTTGATCATTGAATCTGGTCAACGTAGTGCAACCTTTTTACCTGCCGTTTGGGAATCACTGCCCGATGCTGAACAGTTTCTTTCGCAGCTAAAAGCAAAGGCTCAGATCGGCCCCAATGAAAATCTGACCGCGGCATCACGATACAGGGCAATAGAAATTTGTGAGGAGAATATTTAAGTACATCAAATCGAAAATGTTTTCCTTGTGCTTAAGTCTTCTCAGTACTAAAGCGTTCAATCATTTTATCAGCTTTTCTTACACCTTCTTTATCGCCCAAGGCCTTTCTTGCCTGAGAAATAATCTGCCAGTTATCTTTCAGTAATTGATTGTGACCTGATGCGAAGGCATTTGACTTTTTCGCCAGGGTAATCGCTCTCGCCCACATTTTTTGTTTTAACCGTTCTGAGGCCAGCCTGTTCCATAACCAGGGGTTTTTTGGCTCAATATCAAGCCCTCTTTCCAGACTTGCGACCGCACGCGCACTGTCACCTGCGATTGTATATTTGTCAGCATCTTCCAAAAATGCCAGCGCAACAGGACTGGTCGATTGCTCAGAGATAGATTCCTGACGATTACTATCCTCAGGAACAAACTCTGTATCAGCATTCGTTACTTCTGGACTCACTATTGTTACATCTTGAGATACTGTCTTTGTTGCAGATCGATCATCTACTGGCGCATTGTGTTTTGATGTTGTCGAACACGCAGAAAAGAACAGATTAATGAATATTAAAATGCTTGCGTATATCAGGTTCGTTTTTTTCATCTTTTCTTTCAGTTTTTATACTTTTCACACGATTACGTTGAATGAGTGTATTTTGACACGTTCCTGATATTTCGGGTAAATAAGCTTTAACAAATGGATAAGCAACTGCAGCAGAACAACCATCTGGAACACGTTGATCATGTAAGACTTTGGCCCATTCGATATCTTCAGATGTGATAAATGACAAAGGCTGTGGTTTTAAGCCCTGCATAATATCTATCCAAATCTGTAAGGCACCACTTGAGCCTGTTAAGCGTGAAGATTTATTGTCATCACGACCAAGCCATATCACGCCGAGCACATCATCACCAAAACCTGCAAACCAGCTGTCTCTTAGTTCATTTGTCGTTCCGGTTTTCCCGGCAAGTGGTAACAAACCGGGCAATCGTGCTGCAATAGATCTTGCCGTACCCGAGCTTGCCACCTCAGAGAGAAGATACCGTGTCATGAAGACTGCTTTTGACTCCGCTGTTTGTTTTATCTCTAGCCCATATCTCTGTAATGGCTTGCCATCTTTGTCGAGTACTTCTTTGATGGTTCGTAACGGTACCTGGAAACCACCGCTGGCCAATGTTTGATACATTTGCGTGACTTGTAATGGTGATAGATTCAGTGACCCCAGTAACAAGGATGGGTATTCCGGTATCTCAGCTTCTATTCCCAGGGCATGTAGCGTTTTAACAACTTTATTTAATCCAAGTTTCAATCCAAGATTAACCGTTGCCAGATTATATGATTTACTCAATGCAGTATGTAATGCAACATTGCCATGTGATGTTTTGTCATAATTTTCAGGTTCCCAGACTGTCCCATCATATTGTTTCAGGCTGATAGATTCATCTTCTATCAAGGTCAGACTATTATATTTTTCAGGTTGCATCAGCGCGGTTAAATATACGGCTGGTTTAACCAGGGAACCAATCGGTCGGATTGCGTCCAATGCTCGATTAAAATCATTAGAGGCTTTATTTCTACCCCCAACAAGGGCAAGTACCTCTCCTGTCTCAATACTGGTAATCACAGCGGCGGCCTGTAAAGTCCCCGCAGAAAATTGTTTCTGTTTTTCAAGACTGGTAAGACGTTTCGGCACCGATTGTTCAACAATGTCCTGATAGCGGGTATTCAAGGTTGTAAAAATCCGTAGACCTTCGTTTCTTAAATCTTCAGATTGATAATCCTTCTGCAACTGCCTGCGTACAAGGTCAAGAAATGCAGGATATTTGGCACTGCTCCACGAGGGTTTCTGACTAATACGCAATGGTCTGGCAATCGCCTTGTTTGCTTCAGCGGTAGACAAATAACCCTGTTGTTGCATCAAACTTAAGGTCAAATTTCGCCTTTTTAATGCCCTGTCTGGATGGCTTCTTGGATTGTAGTAAGAAGCGCCCCTCACCAGGGCAACCAGTAACGCGATTTCTTCCGTTTTGAGCTCATTAAGAGGTCTGGAAAAATAATATTCAGCGGCAGTCCCAAATCCATGTACTCCCCTGGCACCATGCTGCCCTAGATAGACTTCATTGATATAAGCTGACATTATTTCTGCCTTGGAATAATGTTGTTCCAGCAATATAGCCATAATTACTTCATTAATTTTTCTACTAAAGGTTCTTTCTCTTGTTAAAAAGTAGTTCTTTACCAGTTGTTGTGTGAGTGTACTGCCTCCCTGGCGCAGCCCACCGGATGTGATGTTACTGATCATGGCCCGCAGAATGCCCTTCAGGTCGATACCAAAATGACGGTAAAAATTACGATCTTCAACGGCAACTAAAGCATCAACCAGGAAAATCGGAACTTCATCATAAGGAACCAGCACCCTGTCTTCATTATGTTCAGGAAATATTTTACCTATCAGCTGAGGTTCGAGACGAAATACGGATAACTGTTCAGCATTTGTTTCGTCCGTGATACTCAGAATCCTTCCTGCAGAAAACTCGATTCGAATTTTTTTCGACTGTTCCTGTCTGTCCCAAAAATCGAAAACACGGCTAATTAATCGAATTGAGTTAGCCTGTTTCTGGTATTGACCCGAACCTTGAATAGATGCCGTATGTTGGTAAGCTAATGAATTTAAAACCTTAGTCAACTCATCTTCAGCAATAGTTGCGCCAACAAACAGCTCAAGTGGTCTGGCATAAACCCTGGCGGGAAGTGACCAGCGTTTGCCTTCAAATTCTGATGTCACCCGATGATCAAGCCAAACGAGATAGGCAATGCCACAAAGTAGTAATATGACAAATAGTTGCAGGATTAAGTACCAGTGAGAAGAGAATGATCTCCCGGTATTGGATTTCCCTGCTTTGGATTTCCTGGAGGTTTTCTTTTTTGCCTGTTTACGCTTTTTTTTGCGTGTCATCTAGAAATACTACTTAATGGGAAATGAGATTTCATCATGTTGATGGATAAAACGTGAAATTATTCTCGGAAACAGAAAATTAGAGGGGAATAAAAGAAAAGGCCCCTTTCCAGGGGCCTTTATATTCCAGAGGAGCTTCTTCTTGAAGCTTTGACTTACAATTCAGCCAATATACTGGCTATTTTGCGTCGATGCTCCTTTTACTATCTTCTTCTTTTCCTGCTAGCCTTTCTCTTGGCTTTCTTCTTAGCCTTCTTTCTGGCTACTTTCCTTTTAGCCTTTTTCTTGGCTTTCTTCTTAGCCTTCTTTCTGGCTACTTTCCTTTTGGCCTTTCTCTTGGCCTTTTTCTTAGCCTTCTTTCTGGCTACTTTCCGTTTAGCCTTCTTCCTTACTACTCTTCTTGTCTTCTTCTTTGCTGCTCGTTTTTTCGTCTTCTTTCTTGTGGCCATAATTTTAGACTCCCCTAGAATCTTTAATCGATTAAACAAAACTCACAATACAACTACAAAACAACATAAACAAAAAACACGCCATCATTATAGTTATGTTTTAAATAATTTCTACGTGTTTTAACATTATTTTTTAGAAATTGATGATAATAAGTAAAATTTTATTAAAAATTAGTATTTTTTTTAATTTTTACTGTAATAAACTGAAAATAGTCTCGCTTATAACTTTCAGTTCACCAGATCCACTGGTTCTAACATAAACCGGGGCTGTTTCTAAACAGCCATCTTTATTTGCTGAATAATAATCTATTAATGGTGCTGTTTGTTCATGATAAACATCAAGACGTTTTCGCACAGTCTGTTCTGCATCATCTTCACGCTGAATTAGTGCTTCACCTGTTTCATCGTCCTGGTTTTCTATCTTTGGTGGGTTAAATTTCACATGATAGACACGGCCTGATGCAGGATGAATACGTCTTCCACCCATTCGTTCAATAATTTCTTCATCATTAACCTGTAATTCGACGACAAAATCGACATCGATCCCTAATATTTTCATTCCTTCTGCCTGTGCGATTGTTCTGGGAAAACCATCAAGTAAATAACCTGAAGTACAATCATTTTCAGAGATACGATCCTTAACTAACTGTAGAATCAGGTCATCTGAGACCAATTCTCCAGCATCCATTACTTTTTTTTTTTCAATACCAAGAGGCGTTTCGGCACTGACGGCAGCTCTTAACATATCTCCTGTAGATATCTGTGGTATCCCGTATTTTTCACAGATCATTTTTGCCTGTGTCCCTTTGCCTGCCCCCGGTGGGCCAAGTAAAATTAATCTCATTACTTTATATTCTCCCCTCTATATACTTCTTGTTCATGATATTAAAAAATTTAATTCGTTCATTGTAAACCTTTCATGAAAATCGAACTAGATAGCTCATTGACCCACCCTTATCGTATCAATTCATATGAACAGGGTTCAGTTGTGATTGGTGATGAGCGATTCGTCTCCAGTTTGATCATTACACCTTCAATTGTTATTAACAATTGGCCACCACAAACATTCACAGATATTGCGACGCATCATCTAGAACAAATTATTGAATTGAAGCCTGAATTAATTCTATTGGGTACCGGTAGCAAACAACATTTCCCTGATACTGAACTTCTTTTAAGCGCCGCCAAATTGAATATAGGGCTTGAAGTAATGGATACCGGGGCTGCGTGCCGTAGCTACAACATTCTGCTACAAGAGGGCCGAAACGTTGCTGCAGCTTTACTTATGATCGAATAAATATTTGACTAACTTTCCATATACAAAGTGTCTAGTGAGAATCCTTCCTTCTCCAGTATCTTTCTCAAACGTTTAATCGCCTCGATTTGAATCTGTCTTACCCTTTCGCGGGTGACACCAATTTCATTGCCAATCTGTTCAAGCGTAGCAACTTCATGTCCGTGTAAACCAAATCGACGTTCTACAACGGCACATTGTTTCTCTGTTAATTGTGATAACCAGGTATCGATATGCGCTTGTACATCTCTATTTTGTAATAATAGGGAAGGATCAGTATTATGTTCATCTGGAATAATATCCAGTAATGACGTTGCGGAATCCTTACTGGTGGGGCTATCAACCGAGGTGATACGCTCATTCATGCCCAACATCTTTTTAACGTCATCAATCGGCTTATCCAGCAAATTGGCAACATCTTCGGGAGTAGGTTCTCTATCCAGCGTTTGTGATAACTGCCGTGCAGCACGTAGGTAGATATTAATCTCTTTTACAACATGAATCGGCAAGCGCACGGTACGAGTTTGATTCATTAACGCTCTTTCAATAGTTTGTCTGATCCACCAGGTGGCGTAGGTAGAGAAACGAAACCCTCGTTCAGGATCAAATTTCTCAACACCGCGTATCAGGCCAAGGTTTCCCTCTTCTATTAAATCCAGTAAAGCCAGACCCCGGTTCATATAACGCCGGGCAATCTTGACCACCAGTCTCAGATTACTTTCAATCATGCGCTTACGGGCTTCATCCTCACCTGCCTGCGCCTTCCTTCCGTAATAAATTTCTTCCTCAGCGGTTAACAGGGGGGAAAAACCTATTTCGTTTAAATACATCCGTGTTGCATCAAGATCTTTTTGTGGAATAACACCAGGGGTGAAGCTTTCGATATTATTACCTTTTTCTTCAGACGAGTTGACGTCAGGTTCTTCAAGGTCTTCTTCTTCAACCATGACTTCTTCGCCTGCCAGATCCTCAACGACCTCTGCTTTCAGATTTTCTTTTTTGGGACCATTCTGGATTGTCATGGCGTTTTAACCGTAACAATCAAGTTTGGGATTTGGGCAGGTATTTAGCAGGCTCGACCGGGTTTCCATTTTTTCTAATTTCAAAATGAAGTAATGTCTGTCCATTACTGTCCTGTCCCATTTTTGCAATTTTCTGTCCACCTGAAACACTGTCACCTTCTTTCACCATCAATACGCTGTTATGTGCATAAGCACTCAGGTAAGTCTCGTTATGTTTTATGATGATAAGCCTTCCATAACCCAGAAGTCCACTGCCACTATATACAACAACTCCGGCCCCTGATGCTTTGATAAGCTGTCCTTTTTCCCCGGCAATATCCAGACCTTTTTTTGAAATGGGTGAGTTTGATTTAATCAACTTCCCCTTTGTTGGCCATTGCCAGTTTATATTCCTGACATATTTAACCGATTCATTTTTTTTGCTTGCTTTTTTGGCAACTTCAGGTCTCTTTTCTACAGTTTTTTCCTTTGCAGTTTTTGTGTTTTCTGGGATCGTTTTTTTAACAACTGCTTTCTCTACCAATGGGGCAGTTAAACGAATAGATTGTCCTGGGTAAATGACATAAGGCGCTCTAATATTGTTCCACCCGGCGACTTGTTTGTAATCCAGATTGTAATTCCAGGATATGGAATAAAGTGTATCACCACTATGTACTTTATGATGACTTGGTTTTTTTACAACTGCAGATGGTGATTTAGCAGGTGCTTTTTTGACAGTAGGTTCGGATTTCTTTTCCTGATCACCACTGCGACTGGACACGGGAGCCAAATTATGTGTGCTACATGAAGAATTTAACAAACTAGTAATCAGGCATATAAACAACAGGAGAAGACATCGTTGTTTATTATTCTTTACCATAATTGTCTCAAGATCATAGCTCCCCAGGGCTTCCTCAACCAACAATACCCTCCAACATGGGCACAAAACTTACCATATCGAGCTGCTGTTCTTCAAAACCAGTCTCTGTCCGGATAATCAATAATAATTGCTGTCTGCCGGCCGATCCAACAGGGATCACCAGGCGACCATTCATGGCTAATTGTTGCAGTAGAGTATCAGGGACGCCTATCGGTGCCGCAGATACAATAATGCCGTCGAATGGTGCGTATAGTGACCAGCCCACATTGCCATCACCATATTTAACCCGGACATTGTTGCATTTAAGTAAGCGTAATTTTTGACGTGCCTTACGCAACAGGGGATCAATCCGTTCGATACTGTAAACATGATCAGCCAACTGTGCCAGGACAGCGGTTTGATATCCACATCCTGTACCTACTTCCAGAACATTCTTCATCGGACCTGCGGCCATAAGAACTTCAACCATTCTTGCCACAATATAGGGTTGTGAGATTGTCTGGTTATAACCTATGGGTAATGCTGTATTTTCATATGCTCTGCTGGCTAGCGCTTCATCTACAAATATGTGTCTGGGTGTATTCATAACCACAGACAATACATCTTCAGAGACAATTCCCATCTCACGGAGTTTCGTAATGAGCCTGGAGCGCGTTCTTTGAGAGGTCATGCCTATACCTTTTAGATTGACATTCATCTCACATTTCCTGATTTTTTATTAAGCTTTTCACCAACCCATTGAGTGACATCTTCTATGACGCTATATTTGGTTAAATCAACCTGCAATGGCGTGATTGACACATTGTTATTGTTGATTGCATAAAAATCCGTTCCTGGCCCTGCATCCTGTTCCGGACCAACTGGACCGACCCAAAAAATAGGCCGTCCTCTGGGATCTTCAGATTTAATTGAAGGTTCTGATTTGTGCCTACTACCAAGACGCGTCACTTCGAATTCACCAATCTCCTCATAGGGCACATCTGGCACATTCACATTCAGTAATAATTCGGATTCAAGAGATAAGCTTGGCAATGTTTCAATTAATTCTAACACCACCCTGACAGCGGTATCGAAATGCACGGCTTCCTGACTTGCCAACGCCTTGCTTGCTAAGGAAATGGAGATAGCAGGACAACCCAAAAATCTTGCCTCCATCGCTGCTGCTACTGTTCCTGAATACAAGATATCATCACCCAGATTTGCGCCGGCATTAATTCCACTCAGCACCATATCAGGTTCATTTTCAAGTAAACCGGTGATGGCTAAATGGACACAGTCTGTCGGAGTTCCATTTACATAGATAAAGCCATTATCTGCCGTATGCATATAAATGGGGGCATCAAGTGTTAACGAATTACTGGCACCACTTCGATCGCGTTCTGGTGCGACGACTGTAACCTCACCCGATTGTTTCAGTGCTTCTGCGAGAACATTTAGTCCTGTTGCCTGATAGCCATCATCATTACTTAATAAATAGTGCATGATCAGCGGTTATTTTGTGAGTAAGAATTCCAGCAGGGCTTTTTGCGCATGCAATCGATTCCCTGCCTCATCCCAAACCACACTTTGTTTACCATCAATAACATCAGCAGTGACTTCTTCCCCTCGGTGTGCGGGCAAACAATGCATGAACAATGCGTCAACATTGGCTAAAGACATTAATTCAGCATTCACCTGATAGGGGGCAAAAAATTTGGCACGTTCATCAGCTTCCTGCTCCTGCCCCATACTCGCCCAGACGTCTGTCACTACTAAATCCGCTTTATTTAGCGCAGCTTTGGCATCAGAAAAATATTCAACACAGTCAGATGCCGAGCTGACAATAGCTGCATCAGGCAAATAACCCTCAGGACAGACATAGCGTAAATTGAACCCATACAAGCGAGCGGCGTTGATATAGGAATGGCACATATTATTACCATCCCCTAACCAGACAACTGTCTTGCCTTCGATTGAACCCCTATGTTCATTATAGGTTTGCATGTCGGCCAACAACTGGCAGGGATGATAGGTATCTGATAAGCCATTAATAATCGGTACAGATGCATATTTGGCCAGACATTCGATTTTTTCCTGTTCAAATGTACGGATCATAATGGCATCTACCATGTTCGACAGAACACGTGCAGTATCTTCAATAGGCTCGCCGCGCCCAAGCTGAGTTCCCTCAGGAGACATAAAAATTGCATGCCCACCAAATTGCGCCATTCCTGCTTCAAAGGACACGCGCGTACGCGTCGATGATTTCTCAAATATCATCGCCAGAACTTTTCCTTTCAAGGGCTGATACAGCTCTCCTTTTTGTAAACCGGACTTGATCTCGGTGCCTCGTTTGATCAAGGTCTGTAATTCACTGCTACTCAAATCCGCCAGGGTAAGAAAATGTCGTAGACCCATATGCTACTCCTGCTTTAAAAATTCTTTGACGATGCGAATGACCTTTTCAACAATCTGTTGTGCCAAATCTTCATCAATAATCAATGGTGGTAACAAGCGAATGACATTATCCGACGTAACATTAATCAAAAGGTGCTCTTCCAGTGCCATATTGACCAGTTGAGCGCAGTCTTTGTCCAATTCTATCCCTAACATCAATCCTTTCCCTCGAACCGATACTACGCCTTTAATTTCGCTGAACCCTTGTTTAAAAGATTCCTGCATTTGTGCGCCAAGTTTTGCTGCATTTTCGTGTAATTTTTGTTTTGATAAAACATCAATTACTGCTAAAGCTGCCCGTGATGCTAGAGGATTACCACCAAATGTTGAGCCATGACTGCCTGGTTGAATCAACTCGGCCGCTGCTCCCTTAGCAAGACATGCGCCTATCGGCATACCATTTCCCAGTGCTTTGGCCAGGGTCATCACATCAGGTGTTATATTTTCATGTTGAAAGGCAAACCATTCGCCCGTACGACACATCCCCGTTTGAATCTCGTCCAGAATCAACAAGTAATTATTTTGATCACAAATCTCCCGGACTCTTTTAAGATAACCTTCATCGGGAATAATAATTCCGCCTTCACCCTGTATGGGTTCCAACATCACTGCAACAATATTTCCGTCTGCAATACTATTTAAAGCTTCTATGTCGTTATAGGGAACATGAATAAATTTTTCGACCAATGGTGCAAAACCATCCTGCACCTTCGGATTTCCTGTGGCGCTAAGCGTTGCCATGGTTCGACCATGAAAACTGCCAGTGGCTGTGATGATAACCGGATGATCAATCCCCTGCTGATGTCCATATAAACGGGCAATCTTGATCGCTGCTTCATTTGCTTCTGCACCGGAATTTGCGAAAAATACTTTGTCCATACCGGCAAGCGATATCAGTCGCGCAGCAAGTTCTTCCTGCAATGGAATATGATAAAGGTTTGAGGTATGCAATAACTTGCCAGCTTGATCTGCGATGGCCTGTGCAACATCGGGGTGTGCATGACCGAGCCCACATACGGCAAGACCACTTAAGGCATCCAGATATTGCTGACCATCTTGATCAGTCAGCCACGCACCCGCCCCTTGTTCAAATGCGACAGGTAGTGGTTGATAACTAGACATTAGATAATCACTCAAAATATTTACTCGGTTCTATGACATCTACAAATAAATTTCTTAATTTAAAAGCTACGGTTCCTTAAACGACAAACCCGGCCAGTCAGGCCGGGCTTTTTTAAAAAAATAATCTTCTTTCTGCTAGAAAGGTAAGCCGTGACCATAGCCAACCATACACATAATCATGGGTATGGATAAGAACGTGTTGGTTCTTGATGCCATCAATGCCACCATCTTGCCTTTTGCAATTTCATCAGCGCTGGCTTCAACCATGCCCAATATTTTTTTCTGGTTTGGCCAGATCAATACCCAGACATTAAACAACATAATGGTGCCTAACCATGCGCCGATACCAATAACTAGCCCATCGCCAGACAGGGTAAAGGCATTTTTTAAACCAACCCCCATAACCTCCAGCGCAGCAGCACCACTTAACCAGGTGAGTAACGCGCCCCATCTGAACCACCACAATGCTCGTGGCGCAACATATTTATTTATTGCAGCCGGACCAGGCCCACCTTCATCAGCAATCGCCTCACCTACTGCAGGTACCTGAACAAAATTGAAGTAATAAAGTAGCCCAATCCAGATGATGCCAAAAAAGACATGTAGCCACACAACCAGAGACCATACATTTAAACCATCGCCCCCGACCACTAACATAATCGCGACCGCAGTAACAAAACCAAGGATTATCGTACCATTAACTGACTTGAGTGGATTCATTATAAATTCCCCATATAATTGAAAAATCTGTGACCAGCGAATGTAATCTGACGCGAATTATACGTCGGTAACCAGGTGCTTTCACCCCTTATTCGATAAAATTCAGCAGAATCTGGGTTTATGGATAATATACCCAAACTACCTGAAAATAAGGAAAATCAAATATTTAACATGTATAATATTCAGCAGTAATTAATATTTTTTATGTAGAGGTTGTCGAAGATGGATGTACAAGAAAGTATCAAAAATGTAATTGAAGAAAATGACATCATTATTTTCATGAAGGGTTCGCCTGAAGCACCACAGTGTGGTTTCTCCGCGCGTACAACAGAAGCATTAAAGGCCTGTAACGCTGATTTTGCGTATATCGATATCCTTGCTGAACCAGAAGTCCGCTCTGGTCTGCCACAATTTTCCAATTGGCCCACATTCCCACAATTATTTGTCAAAGGTGAATTGGTCGGCGGTTGTGATATTGTTATGGATTTATATCAAAAAGGTGAATTACAAACAATGATCGATGCGGCAACTGCAAGCTGATTGATGAAGATTGAAATAAAGATATAAATTCAAGTTATTTCCTCCAATTTTTTCCAAAGACAATTACCATTACTTTCTTTGTCCACTGTTTCAAGTTTCTTATAATGGGCTTCCAGCTCTTCGCTGTTTGGTTCGATCACAGGTAATCTGGGCCGATTTGGATCCAGCTTTCTAACTTCTGCCGAATTTTGACTATTTCCTGGCTGATCATCATGTAACAAGAGATCTGTTTGCCCGCCTGTCATCGCCAGATACACATCAAGAAGAATTTGCGCATCCAGTAATGCGCCATGAAGATCGCGTTGTGAATTATCTATTTCATATCTTTTGCACAATGCATCAAGACTGTTTTTTTGACCGGGATGCATTTTCCTGGCCATAAGCAGGGTATCGACAACCTTGCAGTGATCTTCAACTTTGCCCCATTGCCGACCCAGTTTTTTTAGCTCCGCATTGATAAAGCCGACATCAAATGGTGCATTGTGAATAATGAGCTCGCTGTCTCTGATGAAATCAATAAACTCACGGGCAACATCGGCAAAAACCGGTTTATCGGCCAGAAATTCATTACTAATGCCATGTACATCATAAGCCCCATCTTCAATTTCACGTTCGGGATTCAAATATTGTTGATAATGACTATTAGTCTTGCGTCGATTATTCAATTCGACACAACCAATCTCAATAATACGATGGCCCTGTTTTGGTTCTAGGCCCGTTGTTTCAGTATCAAGTACTATCTGACGCATACCATTGTCACTTTATTGTTTGGCATTGATCACGCCTAAGACATTCCTTGGTTATTTTCCAGGAACAATTCATCTACTCCTTTGTTGGCAAGGGCGTCTACCAATTCATTTTCACGATGGCCACTATGACCCTTTACCCACTGCCAGTTTATCTCATGTTGATCACGAGCATTGTCCAACCGTCGCCAGAGATCCTCATTCTTGACAGGCTTTTTAGCCGCCGTTTTCCATCCTCTTTTTTTCCAGTTCTCAATCCAGTCTGTGATGCCATGCATGACATATTTTGAATCAGTTGTTAAGGTAACACTGCAAGGTTCATTGAGTGATTCCAGTCCGATAATTGCTGCCATTAATTCCATTCTATTATTCGTCGTTTCAGTTTCTCCGCCATGCAAGGTCTTTTCCTTTCCCTGAAAGCGCAACAGCACCCCCCATCCTCCCGGTCCAGGATTACCACGGCAGGCACCATCAGTAAATATTTCAATCTGATCTTTCATTGTACAGAGTCCTTACTGGAGTTTTTTCACTATAACTTTTTTGTTTGGCATGAATCATCATGAGGAGTCATCCCCGTGGTTGTTCCAGCAACGCCGGTGGCAATCATTTGCCTTCTAGCTCGCCATTGTAGTTTTATCGGTGTTAAAGGCACGACACGTTTCTTGGCAAGCAACAGATATACTCCGCCAAACCATGGCCAACAATAAGGTCCTAATTGATCCATAAATTCAAGTTTCTTTAACAGCTTCAAGCTTCGAAGTGGTGGTCTAAAATAAAAGCGGTCAACCTCTATGATTTCAAAATCCAGTAATTTCAGCCAATCCTTAATTCTTGTTAGCCCAATGTAATGAGCCTGCCAGGGTGGTCTCTCACGCCAGGACAGGAACAATCGCCATATTCCCCAAAGGCTCCATGGATTGAAACCTAGAATCACCACATGTCCTTCGCCAATCAATACTCTTTCCGATTCCCTCAAGACCTGATGTGGATTAGCTTCAAATTCCAGCACATGAGGTAAGACGATAACGTCAATACTGTCAGGCGCCACAGGAAGATTGCAACAGTCACAACAAAAACCAGGGCTTTGCTCAGACTCTTCATCGGGAATCAAGCTGGCTATTAACTTATGAGAGATTTTACTGCCATCAAGAAAATGCCGGCCACCAATGTTCCCAACTTGCAGAATATGATAGCCAAATAAGGCGTACAGTTTCTGACTTAATTTTTTTCTCTCTTCCCCCAGCAATAAAGCACCCTGCCTATCTGCAAACCAGTCCTGTAACTGTTGTCTGATAGAGAGATTGTTCTTTTTTGTTATTTCATTACCCATAGCAAGAGTGTTTGCTCAGCGGTCAATTTTACTGAGCTTAACACAATGAAAAACATCTCTAACAGGGCTGTTTTAGCTTGACCAATCAGGCCCTCACCCCTAGCATTGCGCAATGCAAAAATTACTCGCTATATTATTTCTTCTTCCAGTCTTTTTCCTTAGCGCTTGTAGCAACACATCGCCACGTGATGATGCCAGTATTGCTCATCAAGATTCGGCGGACATTAATACCGCAACTCCTGGGCCAGATATTGGTAAAAATCTAAAATCATCAAGTAATGCAATCTCAGCAGAGGATGGACAACTCGCTGGTAGAGAAACTGACGCGTGGAAACGCATTGCGACTGGACTGAGACTAACAAGAGATATTTCAGAAAAAACCACTGCCAGCAAACTGGCCTGGTTTGCCAGAAATCAAGCCTACCTTGACCGTGTGTCTGAACGTGCCTCACCTTACCTCTATCATATCGTTGAAGAACTTGATAAGCGGAATATGCCTCTGGATCTTGCACTATTACCGATTGTTGAAAGTGCATATAACCCATTTGCCTATTCCCCCAGTCGTGCCTCGGGAATATGGCAGTTTATCCCTGCTACTGGAAAAAATTATGGCCTGAAACAAAACTGGTGGTATGACGGACGTAGAGACATTGTCGCTGCAACAAATGCGGCCCTGAATTACTTACAGAAACTCCACAAAGAATTCAACGGCGACTGGTTATTGGCCATGGCAGCTTATAACTCCGGCGAAGGCAATGTTGCCAGAGCCATCAGACGTAATAAAAAAGCAGGTAAACCAATCGATTTTTTCTCATTAAGATTACCGAGGGAAACACGTGGTTACGTTCCAAGCCTGCTCGCCGTGGCTGAAATCATTTCCAATCCGGAAAAATATAAGTTGACGATTCAAGCGATAGAAAATGAACAATATTTCGAACAGGTGAACATTCACAGTCAAATTGATCTTGCTACGGCAGCGGAGCTTTCTGAATTATCAATCGAAGAACTCTATATATTGAACCCGGGCTTTAATCGTTGGGCCACAGATCCCAAAGGGCCGCATCGTTTATTAATCCCCGTTGATAAAGCCCCTGCCTTCGAAACTAAACTTGCCTCACTCTCATCTGATGATCGCATTAAGTGGCAACAACATAAAATACAAAAAGGTGAATCCCTTGGCCGTATAGCAACACGCTATAGAACTGACGTTACAACACTAAAACAGATCAATCGACTTAAGGGTAATACTATTCGTACCGGACATTCACTTTTAATCCCAACCGCACAAAAATCTTTGAAACATTACAGCCTGAGTCTCGACAATCGTCGCTACAAAGGACTTAAGCGCAGTGGTGATGGCCAACGCTATATCTATACAATCAAACGCGGTGACAATTTATGGGATATCGGCCGTCACTATGGCATCAGTGTCAAACAACTCTGTGCCTGGAACGATATCTCAAGGAAATCAATACTAAGACCCGGGAAAAAACTGGAGATTTGGGTTGAAGAAGAAACTGATAAAACCGCAAAGGCTGTACAAGTTGTTACCAATAAAACATCCGATGGTAAAGCACA
>JAKZTI010000098.1:0-5694 GCA_047517145.1 Gammaproteobacteria bacterium | reverse complement strand
TGTGGGGATTCCTGCTTGCTTGAGTAGAAAACTAGTCATCACCTTGTCAACCGTTCGCTCGATGCCGCGTGGATTGTTATACACAACAATACCCATCTCAGATAAGGAATGTAAGATATTTAAACGAAATATTACCTGCTCAAGCGTGCCCCCTGGCACTCCTCTGACGAACACAGCTAAAGGGTTTTGCTCAAAACCAGGAAGATTGATCTCGGTGCCAAGTTCACCAATATCCATGTGGCAATCCATGGAAGAAACATACTGACTACTTAAGCCATGTGCAGCCAACGCTTCCTTGAGCTGACGCCCGTGCCAGCCAGGGTCATCTGTAACAATTGCTATTTGTGATCTATGATCAACCACGTTAATTACTTAACTACTGAATGTTTTATCCAATAAGTCTTTATCTAATTCACCTGCATGGAACGTCTTCCCTGTTTTGACAGATGTCACTGACACTTTAGCTGGACTGAATAACAAGGGATCAATTTTATAAAAATCATAATTTACTTCCTTGAATATTTCACTAAATGGTTTGCCGTAATCTTTCGATGTCGAACTTGGCAGTTGATTCGCTAATTGTTCAGTATCTGAGTCAGAAGCATCGACATATAAATGAACCTGTCCCGCAAATAAAATAGCATCATTAGTTCTACCCATGGCAGTCATAAAATCAGGCGAAGGTGGGCAGAGCGGGGCACTCCCGGCACCATCAGTAACATTCATAACATTAAACTCAAGTGCATGAACCTTATGCAGGGCAGTCTCCAATACTCGCGATACAATCTGTACACAACCAGTCAGACTGGTTGTTGGTGTCATGATCAATGTCAACCTGCTTGCGGATATACCACATTGCTCAGCGATATCTTCTGCTATATCAACTGGCGGCAAGGTATCTGCTTCAATAACCAAGCAGGCAGTATCTGTTCTATCCCTGTAGCCTAGTTCTTCAAATAAAGGTTCTTTGCTTCCCATTGCACGACCCGGCCCTGAACCCAGCGCATTAAAATCCCCATTAGACAGTTTCCAGCCTGCGTATTGACTAGCCAGGCAGGCAATGACTGAATGTGAAGTATGTACGTCCACATACCACGACCAGTTATCAAGCAAATTAGTAGTGGCCCGCAAAGTTACATTCCCCAGTCCGCCCATACAAATCCTGGCTATTCTACAACCCGCCTCCAAACCACCCTGTGCATTAATACCTGCATCCACAATAGCGGTACCATTCTCCAGCCGACTTACTGATAATCGTAGCGAATCTAAATTTTCTTTTAGCGAGCGTACCAGTGGTTCAGCCAGTTTATTGACACTGGGGTACTCTTGTTTTTGAGCCATGACTTTAGTTTGTGCATCCATATTATTGATATCTATTAGATTTTATGCTGCAATACTTGCTGTGCCAAGTAATTTCTTCAGCATAGTTTCGCGCTGTTTCAGTAATGTTTTGGTCTCACCTGCTGAATTTGCAACCGCACATATTGTACAGATTGGCTCACCTTTAGCAATTTGCCTACCCTGCTTTGGCCGATCAGTGACCCAGCCCGGCCACACCAGGCGCGGCATTGTAATACTTTTCCCGGCATATAATACCCCCAGCGCTCGTGATAGGCCTTGACTCAACTCAGGGTCAGGATCATATTCAGGCCCTGGCATCTTTCCATTAAAAGCTGCCAAATGTTGAACGAATAAACCCTCCTGAGTTTCATACAATTCAAATGTTGCTGTGGGACGTGGATTAAGTTCAAGAATTGAATATCGCCCTGTCTCTTCAACGATAAAATCAAGACTACACAAACCTTTAAGATTGAACGATGCTACCAATTGTCTGACTGCCTCCGTTACTTGCTGACATAATTCCTTAGACAGATTTACATTTGTAACCGCACCAGCAAAAGTAAAATCACTATTTTCCTCACAGACCCATGTTTCATTAAAGCCCAGCACATGAAATGATTCCCCATCGGCAAGAAATGTTGCTGAGTAATTATTTCCTTTGATCAGGGCTTGCAAATAGCAATCAGGCATTAGCTGCATGCCCTCTTTGTAATGTCTAATGTGACCGCCCCCAGCCCCACCAACTGTCTTCATTAGTAAAGCACCTTGTGACGCTTCAGGTCTGTCGGCAAAGTATTCAGGGTATGGTAGTACGAGCTCTTCCAGCTTTTTGAAAAAAATGGAGGGATCTTTTATCTGTCTAACAATGCTGGAATGATTGCCTATGACTGAAAATCGTTGCTCTAACTGTGCCAACAAATCCGGACACTCCTCAAACCCACTACCAAGGACAATGCTGAGATCAGGGAAATTACTTATATATTCAGCAACTATATCAATTAACGCTTCAGGATTACTTCCACCACCGAAACCAGTGACGGAGTGGTTTGAGAGTGTATTTTCAACGGTATCTTCATCACCGAAAAGATCTATCACATGCGTGTCAATCCCTGCGTGTTTCGCAGATGCGGCCAAGGCTCGACCAGATTGTGAAATAATCAGATATTGTTTATTCCGCGGCATACTCCCGCGCAACCTTGAAGGCTTCTTCATGATCCAGATAAAGTGGTTTATCTGATTCTTTCATCAGTTCAAACATGCGGTAATGCACCTTGTATTTCAAGTCACCCATGGCTAATGCACCAATTCCTAATGCTTTATTTGGTGTGAAATCAAGTTCCTTGCCCATGTCATGCAGTTCGACACCTTCTATACCTAACGGAGGGACAGCATTTGCGTCAGCAGCAACAATCAGATTTTCTGCCTTTTCCAATTGTGTCCGTGATATCACCTGAACACCAGCTTTGGCAGAACCAATGATAATATCCGCACTTTGAAGCAAATTACCGAATGATTCATTAGAGCTTCCATCTCCACCCTTCATATTGACATGGAATTTGCTATTATTTTCTTCGGCAAATTCCTGAGCCACATCAAAACCCCGGCTACTGAGCAAACAAACATCTGCACCGCAATTTGCGGCAATGATCCCTGCGCATACACCGACGGGACCGGTACCGCCAATAATATGCATGCTTTTACCTTCTAGGGAGTCACCCGTTTTGTTTTTCACGCAACGTTCCACACAGGCAATCATGGCTGCAGCCGTGGTAATCGCACCACTTGGATCTGCAAATACTGAAATTTCAAATGGCGGCACCATGGCAGCCTTGGCTCGGTGCAACATATCAATGGCCAATCCAAATGAACGGCCGCCGATAAAAATACTGGTTCTTTTTACGCCCGTAGGTCCCCTGGAGAAAATAGTATCCTGAGTAAGTGCATGAATATCATCCAGTGTCACACCATCATACGGAATCACACCATCATATTCGGCCTCATAGGCCATATTGACATCAAATGGACTGACATTTCTGGTCGGATTAAATATATGCAGCAAATAGGGATCTTTCATTATTCTTCCTTACGTTTATTATTTTAATTACAACTATTATTTTTTACATTTTTTTTGAATTAGCACTCTGGCGCAACTCTTCATTAAATATAACTTCGGCCATTGTATTACGTGCGGTACATAGACAGAAGTCCAGGTTTTTATCTTTCTGCCAGTTTTTACGCACTGCTTGCAATGCCGAATAGGCTTCAAGCTCATTGGGAAAAATAGCGAAGCCAGTCGGGCCCCATGAACTCTGTCCAATGCCTGTTGCACCATGCGTCAATAGCCATTGCATAATTTCTGCTACCTGCTGACTGCTATAATGGCCTTTCTGTGCATTTGAGAAGTGTTCACCTACTATGGTTTGTATCTCTGTAATAGCTGCGCCAAATTCGACACAGTTTTTCTCTACCAACGCCGGTAATACCTGCATAAGTACCAACCTGCAGATCCGGGAACTAACGCCTTCTGCCATTGGTGGTAGATCATTAAATATTTGCTTTTCGGGTTCGCCATTGATTCCATCTAGATTCCTGTCGAACACTAATAGTATTCTCCATTCTTCAGGAAAATAGCTGTGACTGATAATCGGAGGAATCTCCGTTGACGTACCTCTGCCACCATCGACAAGGAAGCCACCCATAGCAAAAGCACCGATACCAATCCCCGAGCGGGCACCACGTTTCATTAGTGTTGCGACTTCTCTGACAGACTTTTGATGGCCGTAAAGTCTGGCAATAGCTATCCCCATCGCCAGTGAAAGCTGTGTCCCTGATCCTAAACCAGCATGTTCCGGAATAGCATCTTGAATTGTTATTTCTACACCTGAAGTAATTTTCAGCGCACGCAAAATTCTGGAGACGTATTCTGTGCCACGGTTACTCGATGGGCCGAGTATCACAATATCATCTGATTTTTTTGCCGTTAAATGTGTAAATATCTCAGTTAAACTCAGACCCAGACTGCCGAACTGCCTGTTCAAACCACCATGCATATCGAGAAAACCAAGGTGCAATCGCGCAGGCGCAATGACACTGACAGATTCACTAGCAGCAGCTGATAATTCTTTATTTTTCATTGGCTTACAACTTATTTTAAATAGTGTGTATTATTTTATGCAGAATCGGCCTGCAATCATACTGTATGTTGGCTATTTGAGGTACTGGCGAAAATATTTTTCATAGTATTATCTATCGCAATGGCGCAGTTTTGCTGTTCTCGACAAAAATTCCAGACTATAATGTCTGCATGCGGTGGAGTATCCACAATATATAAAACTGGATTCAGAGCCTGAAAGGTCAGTCTGGTTTGTTAACCCGTCAAACACCCCAATAATTAAAGCGTGAGGACAACATGGCGGAAACCATGATATTAGTGCCCGGGCGTTCCAGTAAACAGGGCACATCCCTTAACAAGGGTAAACTGAAGCAGGAATATTTGTCAGTCACAAGTACTTTAGAGATAAATACTGATGATATGAAACGCCTCGGCCTGGAAGAAGGTGATTCAGTCCGTTTGAGTAATGAAATCGGAGAAACAGTCGTTTCTTGCAAGGGTCGTAAACCTGAAGACTTGCCATCAGGCTTGCTGTTCATCGCCTATGGACCACCCTCTTCTCAATTGATGGACGGTGATACGGCTGGAACTGGTATGCCTTTGTCTAAAAATATTGAAGTATTTGTAGAAAAAATGACGTAGAAAAATATCTGAAAATTCTGATACATGAGACTAGAACAGTAATGAGTGAGAATATAAAGACGGTTAAAAATGCAACATGTACATTTTGCGGCTGTGTCTGCGATGACATGGAACTCACTGTCGATTTGGATGAAAAGCGGATTACCAAAGCAAAAAATGCCTGTGTTTTGGGTCGTGCCTGGTACGCAGAACATACCATTGGTGATTGGCCCATCGCCATGATCGATGGTAAAGAAGTCAGCAAAGAAGAAGCCATTGAAGAAGCCGCACAAACCCTGGTCAAAGCGAAATTTCCCATCATCTATGGTCTGAGTGATACTACTTGCGAGGCCCAGCGTCAGGCGGTGGCAATCACCGACATTATTAAAGGCACGATTGATACCACGACATCAGTCTGCCATGGGCCATCCGGTCTGGCATTTCAGGGCGTCGGTGAAAGCACCATGTCATTAGGTGAAGTTAAAAATCGCGCCGATCTGGTTATTTATTGGGGAGGTAATCCAGCTGCATCCCATCCACGTCACTTCACACGTTACGCAGTCACACCTAAAGGCATGTTTATACCAAATGGGCGCAAAGACAGGACCGTTGTCCTGGTC
>JAKZTI010000097.1:0-4867 GCA_047517145.1 Gammaproteobacteria bacterium | reverse complement strand
ATGTAGGACAAGATTAACTGGAACAGGATCAGAATTGTTTACTTAGTGAATGTGTTCGGAGCCTGCTGAATCCTGATCCTGTTTAAAATTCCAGTCTGCCTTGGCAATCCCTTGCGATAACAAATTATGAAACATATAGATCAGGGAATCATTCAGATTCAGGGTAATCCCCTGCCCGTTTTCTGGTAATAACTGCAGATTCAGGTTCTTGTCATCTGTAATATTTGTCTTGATACCAAAACCAAGGACTCCCTTCTCACCCAGGGGATAATTTGTAACATTATTCTCGAACGGTTTTTCCAGTGCACCGTCTTTAATCATATCCGTTGTTTGTGGTGCTGATCCCAATGTCGTCATTCCACCACGTTCATTCATGCCTTTATTAATAATATCCATCAACAAACCCGCGTAGCGACGTGTAAACCAGACCCGGTATTCATCACCATTCGTGGTTGTTGCCCGCATCAACAGACGATCTTCCTTGTCGATGTATGCAATATTTATCTGGTGTAGTTGATCAATCATCTGTAATTCAAGCGCCTTTTGTCACGAAAAATGTAATGCAGTAATCATTGTAACTATTTAGGGATAAGAATACCCTAGAAGATGTTTAAAAATCGAGTACACTTTAAGCAGTCACGTAAATAACACAGGTTTCAGTAATGAATAACAATAACGATATCCATAAAGAGCTCATGGATAAGCTTGATGAATTAACATCCAGGTTGAACGATATTGAAAAAGATATCCAGCATAAAGATTCACCTGTAAGTGCTGATTTCGCAGAACAGGCCACCGAAACCGAAAATGTTGAAGTATTGGCAGCGCTGGAAGATGAAACTAACGCAACCATCAAAAACATCAAACATGCATTGAAAAGAATGGAAGAAGGCAGCTATGGTACCTGCGCCATCTGCGGGATAGAGATACCGGAAGAAAGGATTAAGGCATTGCCATACACGGATAAATGTTTTAAGTGTGCTGATAAATAATATTGATTATCTGGAAATACTATTCCATCTCAAAATTGAATTCTTTAGCCATCACATTTTGGGCCTCTGCGATATTGGCAAAAAATTTATTATCTTTTTCTAACAGAGGCCTTAATGCCAGGTCAACTTCATCTACATCTACTTCTGTTCCCGGATTATGGGATTCAATATAGCTCGTAAGTTCATCATACTTGGCGATGATTTCTGTACTGTTATCAAGATATTTAATAAATGCCTGGTGAAACAAATTACATTCTTCATGATCAGGAACATTAACCTGCCCGATTTTCATAATGACATTCCGATGAGTTGAATCAATCACATCGAGAGCATCACGCATCTCTGTTATATCAACAGTCTCGCCTTCGTAATATTTATTTAGATGATTCAGATATCCTTCGTAAGGTAAATTGTCCTCATCCAGCAAATCTATCACACCATCATTATAGGCAATCACTTCATCCTGAATATTGCCCCAGTACCAAAACCAGACCACTGATACAGCAACAATGATAATCCACAACTGGTTCTTCATATAATTCAGACCCCGCTCTTCTTCAATTTGGTCTTACACTTTGTAGAATCAACGCGCCCATATTGTTACAAAATGTGTGAGCAGTGCCACTAATACTAGTAGTTATTCTTGTAGTATTAAAGGATTACAGTTTTTAATTTGAACATTACCCTGTAACAAATTACCTTTTGAATATTCACTGAAGTGACAGATGTTTTTTTCTGGATCGTAGTTCTCAATCCACAGGTTTTCATCCTTCCATGTCGAATGAATATGACGCTGCCCATCAGGCACAGTCACAGACATCACACCGCCCCATTTCTTGACAAAGATTTGTTCGAAATGAAAATAATAAGCACCCCACCCTGTTACAAGCAAGATGGCTGAAGCCACGAAAGTCGCCTTCCATGCATCCATTCGAAACCCGACAAAAAAAACTACCGCACCAATCAGTGCAATAACCAAAAACCAGTAAGCGTATGTAATCATATTTAAATCACTCCGAATGCTTTAATCAATCGAATTCTATCTGATTGGTTAATATAGTTCTGTTCTCTTTTTTCCTTATTGCATGTTTAATGTCTGCTTTATACTGAAAGCGGACGTTCCCATAAAACAAAATCCCGCCATAAAAACGACTTGGTTTGGTTCTATTTAGTTTATTTCTACTTCGCCGCTGCTGGTGTTCTAAATTCATCAGCCGTTAGTGTATCTTCTAATATTGTGATGCATTTATCATTCTTCTACTCTATATTTGTGATGCGTTTAACATCCATCTGTTTTAATCCCTATTATAATTAAATCAACGATTACGAATGACTTCAATGAGCATTGAAATGACTAAATTACGCGTAAAAACGGAGATCTATCCAAAGACCGGCAAGGTTTATGCGGAGTTGTATTACCCTGCCGATGCGGTAGTACCCCTTGCTATAACTGAACCGATTTATCCGAATAGTGAAGAAGCAATTAAGCAATCAGGTGAGATGTTTAAAGATTGGATGTCTCTTTTGAAAGAGGAATAAGCGGAATAATATAAACAGTCATCCTCCTTGGTACGGGTTCCTTAATTATAATTCTTCCAAGTTGATTGTCATCACATTTGCTTGTCAACCATCACATAGTATAGATGGCAATAGTCGAATGTCCGCTTCCATGCGTCTGTATCTTCCCCAAATTGGGTAGTTTTACGGATGACCGCTTTATACTGAAAGCGGACGTTCAGATATAAATTACTATTGGCGGCTAACGGTTGAGCTATGGGTGGCGACTTTTCGCGCGTCCCGTGCTTGAGCGCAAACGACACTGAGATTCTGGATCACTATAATTTAGGCTGGAATCTAATAGTGCGCTCTCATTTGGTCGACATAATTGAAATACCAGTCTATCCTATTATTACGTTGTGTTAATGTAGGAATTATACAGATGAAAAAATACCAAACACATTTAAAACCTAAAACCCTATTCTTTCTATTACTTACGCTTGCCCTAATAAACTCATTCGCTGCAGAAGACGAAAAACCTTATCAGGTGATTGATGGAAAAATCGATGAAAACACATTTAACGGATGGAAGGCATATCGCGGTGGCACCTGTGGCCAATGTCATGGCGGCGCAGCACAGGCTCTTATAGTCAGCCTTGGAGAAAAGATTGATGATAAAGACAGATTTATAAAATTGGTAACGAATGGGAACCCCGGTACACCAATGCCACCTTTCAAAAACAACACACGTGTTATGGATAATCTCGACAATATCTATGCTTATATCAAAGCACGCTCTGACGGGGTACTTGGCACTGAAAACCTGCTTAAATTTCCTTTAGGGAAAAAATAAGATTTCCTTACTCCAGTGAGGGAAAACCATGGATGAATACAGGCACAAGGATGTGCGCTATGTCTGTATGTAACTCAAATTGGGTGAATTTACTTGTTTTACGCCTAACAAATCTAATGTCCGCTTACGCTGGATAGCGGACGTTCAAACACAATCAAATCTAATGTCCGCTTTATACTGAAAGCGGACGTTCAGGTGTAAGTGATGACAGGCAGCTTCAGACCCAAAGCGGACGTTCAGTACTAAACCAAACGAGCGCAAGCAACTGAGTTACATCACAACTTCAAGCGACTTTTTCGATTTGAACCAGGTTGTCTGACTGCGAACCGCCTCCGCCTATATTACTGTGCACCGAGGAAGTCGTTGAATTGACTGCGCCGGGGGTGCGGTTCATGCTTTGCCAATAGCCCAAATTGGCCGCGGCTAATCCTTTCATAACGTCCTCGCTCAATTCCGCCTTGCCCTCAAATGAGCCACGATCGTTGAACACGCGTACATAGTCACCACTTTCAATGTTGCGAGTTGCAGCATCCTGCGGGTGAATTATGACCGCCTGTTCGCCGCCTTGACGACGCTGTTGAACGGGCTCATTTGCATATTGCGAGTTCAGGAATGCGTGTGGCTTGGGAGAAATCAGGCTAAGTGGAAAACGTTTAGCGAGTTCCGGATCCCCCCCGGATACCTCATTTGGTGGAATATAGTTCGGCACGAGATCGACCGCCTCACCGGTCTGCATTTCATTGTAGCCATTGCGCCAAACAGCTGCGACAAAGTTTCCATTTTCGAGCGCGCTGGCCTTGAACTCGGTTTTTCCCGATGGTGTTTTAAAGTTGCCTTCGGCGTGTGGCGCCCGCTCGTCAGGCGCACCCACATTAAGCCGCATCCATCCTACCTCTTTAAGCTTCTCCAAAGTGATGCCCTCAGCAGCAGGCGAATCCCAGTCATAACATTTCATCAGCACCTCTTCATCGGTCATGTCCCAGTAGTCGTCATCGTAACCCATTTCCTTTGCGAGCCGACGGAACATATCAATGTTAGACAAGCATTCCCCGGGCGGGGAGATGGCCGGATTGTTGACCATGAAGTATAGATGGCCCCACGTCACCTGGAGGTCAAATTGCTCACCCTGCATGGCTGCCGGCAGGATGATATCGGCATAGCGTGCGGTGTCCGTAATGAAAAAATCACTCACCACCGTGAATAGATCTTCGCGCTTTAGTCCTTCGATCAGCTTATTTGAGTTCTGCTGCTGAGACACCGGGTTGGAGTTATGTATGAACGCGGACTTGATAGGAGGATCGAATCCCAACTCACCCGTAAGGGCTGCTCCGAGGTCGAGCTGGTTGAGGACACGCGTGCCCTCCTTGATCCATTGGGTTTGACACATGAAGTCGAAATCAAACGGAAATTCCCAGATCGGCATCTCGACCGCGCCACCCCCGACATGGCGCCAGGCGCCGACGAGTGCGGGTAAAGTGGAGATTATACGAATTGCGTCACCACCGCCCGGGGCACGCTCAAGGGC
>JAKZTI010000096.1:0-26077 GCA_047517145.1 Gammaproteobacteria bacterium | reverse complement strand
CAATTGCACTGACAATGCGTGGTCCCCGCTCCAATAAGGCACAAAAACCTGGTGATCAGGTTGCTGTTAAAAGTACTGATAGATTACGTATTGTCAAAATGAAAGTTGAAAAGGCAGATGAAGATTCTATAGAAGAATCAGAAGCAACAACCGTGATAAAGGAATTACCATGATTGTCCTGTCTAATGTTCTAACCCTCGCGGCCTTGCTTTTCTGCATCAGTGTTGCAGGAATATTTATCAATAGAAAAAATATCCTGATTTTGTTGATGTGTATTGAACTGATGTTGTTATCAGTGAATATGAATTTCATTGCCTTTTCGTATTTCCTTGGTGATATCACAGGTCAGGTATTTGTCTTTTTCATCTTGACTGTAGCCGCTGCAGAGTCTGCGATTGGTCTGGCGATCCTTGTCGTCCTGTTCCGAAACAGGAGCACGATCAATGTTGATGACTTAAAGAGCATGGATGGTTAGATAAAACGTGAATCTATTCGATAACATGGAAAATATTTATCTAGCCATTGTTCTGGCACCATTGATTGGATCAATCATTGCGGGATTGTTCGGCAAGTTGATTGGTCGCAGAGGTGCACATTGGGTTACCATTACGGCTGTCGGTATATCATCCATTCTCTCCTTACTGGCCTATTACCATCTTTTTTACAATGGTGGTGAAATCTATAACGCCTCAGTCTATACCTGGTTAAACAGTGGTGGTTTACATTTTGAGATTGGTTTCCTGGTTGATCAACTCTCAGTTACCATGATGGTGGTAGTTACATTTGTTTCCTGGATGATCCATATTTATACCATCGGCTATATGCACGACGATCCGGGTTATCAACGTTTCTTTAGTTATATCTCTTTATTCACCTTTTCCATGTTGATGTTGGTGATGTCGAATAATTTTCTGCAATTGTTCTTTGGTTGGGAAGCGGTTGGCCTGGTCTCCTATCTATTGATTGGTTTCTGGTATACGCGTGAATCGGCAATCTTCGCCAATATGAAGGCATTTCTGGTGAATCGAATCGGTGATTTCGGGTTTTTATTGGGCATTGCGGCTGTGCTCATGTATTTCCGCTCCATGGACTACGTTGAAGTGTTTGAACAAGCGCCGGCTTTGGCCGATGTAACGGTGAATATCTGGGGTGCAGAGTCCTGGTCACTGATGTCTGTCATATGTATCTGTCTGTTTATCGGTGCCATGGGGAAGTCAGCACAAGTTCCTTTGCATGTATGGTTGCCGGATTCCATGGAAGGCCCAACACCTATATCAGCATTGATCCATGCTGCCACCATGGTGACTGCAGGTATCTTTATGGTGGCACGCATGTCACCACTTTATGAATTATCAGAAACAGCCTTGAATTTTATTTTAATTATCGGTGCGACAACTGCATTCTTTATGGGGCTGCTGGGTCTGGTACAAAATGACATCAAACGTGTCATTGCTTATTCAACCTTATCGCAACTGGGTTATATGACAGTCGCTTTGGGTGCTTCTGCCTATGCTGCATCTATGTTTCATCTTACGACACATGCTTTCTTCAAAGCCTTATTATTCCTGGCTGCTGGTTCTGTCATCATTGCTATGCATCACGAGCAGGATATAAGAAAGATGGGTGGACTTTATAAATATCTGCCGATCACATGGATAACCAGTTTAGCTGGTTCGATTGCCTTGATTGGTTTTCCGGGCACCGCTGGTTTCTTTTCCAAGGATGCCATTATCGAGGCGGTACATCTGTCCACATTACCTGCTGCTGGCTATGCCTATTATGCGGTTTTATCAGGAGTCTTTATTACAGCGCTTTATACTTTCCGGCTGTTCTTTATGACATTTCATGGTAAGGAAAGAATGGATAAACATGTATGGGAAGAGCTGCATGAAAGTCCATGGGTAGTGACATTCCCCTTGGTAGTTCTGGCGATTCCATCTTTAATTCTTGGCGCGTGGCTGGTCGGGCCGATGTTATTTGGTGATTATTATGGTGGGGCAATTCAGGTGGCTGAGAGCCACGACGTGTTACTTGAAATAGGGCATCATTATTATGGCGAATGGTACGCAGTCGCATGGCAATTCTTTGTTCATGCAGTCAGTCACCCAACGGTCATCTTACTCGCTTTTGCCGGCATATTTACAGCCTGGTTGTTGTACATCAAATTTCCCGAAGTACCTGAGAAGATAGCCACTGGGCTGAATCCGATTTATCGTTTACTCGAAAATAAATATGGTTTTGATGCCTTTAACCAAAAGTTTTTTGCTGGCGGTACAAAAGGAATAGGGCAACTGCTTTGGCAGATAGGTGATGTCAAAATCATTGATGGTCTTATCGTCAATGGCTCTGCACTGTCTGTTCGATGGTTCTCTGGTGTTATCAGACAAATACAGTCAGGTTATGTATATCATTACGCGTTTGCCATGATCCTTGGCTTGTTGCTTTTACTTGCAGTATTTGTGCATCAAATAATTTAATCATAAGAAACAATAAATATAAGAATGGTTGCTGAATTACCAATTTTAAGTCTGTTGATCTGGGGTCCGGTCCTCGGTGGTGTCTGGGTATTGTATGCAGGTGACAGACAGGAAGAAACGGTCAAGACATTGGCCTTGATGGTCTCAGTGGTGATATTTTTATTATCCACTTTGCTTTATAAAAATTTCGACATTACTACACATGAAATGCAGTTTGTTGAGTTCGCCTACTGGATAGAGGCTTTCAATATTAATTATTACCTGGGTGTTGATGGCATCGCCATGCCGTTGATCATACTCACCACATTTATTACGGTACTGGTCATCCTCTCTGCATGGGAAGTTATAGAAAAGAGGATTTCCCAGTATCTTGCGGCATTTTTGATCATGGAAGGGCTGATGATTGGCGTTTTCTCTGCTGTAGATGCCATGCTGTTTTATGTTTTTTGGGAAGCTATGCTGATCCCCATGTTTCTGATCATTGGTGTCTGGGGTGGGCCAAGGCGTGTGTATGCCACCATTAAATTCTTTCTGTACACCTTCCTGGGTTCGGTATTTATGCTGGTGGCCTTTCTCTACCTGTATTCCCAATCAGGGAGTTTCAATATCCTGGAATTACACAATCTGCCGCTAGGGCCAGGCGCGCAGAAACTGGTCTTTATTGCTTTCTTGCTGGCCTTCGCAGTAAAGATCCCAATGTGGCCCGTACATACATGGTTGCCAGATGCTCACGTTGAAGCACCGACAGGTGGTTCAGTGATATTGGCCGCGATCATGTTGAAGCTTGGTGGTTATGGTTTTCTTCGTTTCAGTTTGCCGATTACCCCGGATGCCAGCCTGTATTTTGCCGATATGATGATCATCCTATCTTTAATTGCCATTGTTTATATTGGTTTTGTTGCTCTGGTGCAGCAGGACATGAAAAAACTGATTGCTTATTCATCTATATCGCATATGGGCTTTGTGACTTTAGGATTCTTTGTCGGTTTCAGTGTTTACGTGGCCACGGGTTCAACAGAAGGTGCCGTGTTTGGACTTGAAGGTGCCATGGTACAAATGATTTCTCATGGTTTTATCTCCGGGGCATTATTTCTCTGTGTTGGTGTCATGTATGACCGAGTGCATAGTCGAGAGATTAAAGATTACGGTGGTGTAGTCAACACTATGCCGCATTTTGCCGCTTTCATGATGTTATTTGCTATGGCAAATGCAGGACTGCCGGGGACATCGGGTTTTGTCGGTGAATTCGTTGTCATCCTTAGTAGTTATCAGGCCAATTTCTGGATCGCATTTATGGCAGCACTAACCTTGATACTGGGTGCCGCTTATACATTATGGATGTATAAAAGAGTTATCTTCGGTGAAGTCGCCAATGACAATGTTAAACATCTAAAAGATATAAATTCACGCGAAACATTTATTCTATCAATGCTTGCCATTGCAGTTTTGATATTTGGTGTTTACCCGGCACCGTTGTTTGATGCCATGCATCCTACGATGGAACATTTGTTCGAGCAGATGTTACAAACCAAGACAGGCCATTAACATGTTATCAATCGCAGAAACAATGACATGTGCACCTGAAATATTTATGCTGACGATGGCCAGTCTTATATTGGTGGTTGATACCTTCAGTAACGACCCGCAACGCAGGTTGACTTACACCCTTTCCCAATTGACTCTTGTTCTAACAGCTGTGTTGGTTATTCAATTATCGCCAGAGCAGACGGTCTACGCCTTTGGCAACAGTTATATCAACGACGGCATGGCAACGGTATTAAAGACAGGTGTCTTCATTATTGGTTTTTTTGCATTTCTATATTCGCATGAATACCTGAAAGAGCACGGCTGGTTGAAAGGAGAATATTTTGTCCTCGGGCTATTCGCCATCTTGGGTGAGATGATATTGATCTCGGCATACAGTTTGCTGACGGTCTATCTCGGGCTGGAATTATTATCACTTTCACTATACGCCATGGTTGCCATGCACAGAAAATCAACCGCAGCTTCGGAAGCGGCAATGAAATATTTTGTGTTGGGTGCGCTGGCATCAGGCATGTTGTTGTATGGTATGTCGATGATTTATGGCGTCACAGGAAGTCTGGATTTAGCAACGATCTCTACCAATATTGAAAGTGACACCGGTAATCCGTTGCTGGTGTTCGGGCTTATTTTTATCCTGGTCGGTATTGCTTTCAAACTCGGCGCCGTACCATTTCATATGTGGGTGCCTGATGTTTATCAAGGTTCACCGACCTGTGTGACATTATTTATCGCCAGCGCACCAAAGCTAGCTGCCTTCGCAATGGCAATCAGATTATTGGTTGATGGTTTACAACCCCTGTTAAATGATTGGCAAGGGATGCTCATTATCCTATCCATTCTTTCCATGGCGACAGGTAATATTATTGCCATATCCCAGAGCAACATTAAACGCATGCTGGCTTATTCAGCCATCGCACATATCGGCTTTCTATTATTGGGTCTATTGTCCGGTACTGCCTCTGGTTATGCAGGATCCATGTTTTACGTCATTACTTATGCCCTGATGAGCATGGGTGCTTTCGCTATGGTTATCTTACTGGGAAGAAAAGATTTCGAAGCAGACGAGTTAGATCATTTCAAAGGTTTATCCGACAGAAGTCCGTGGTTTGCTTTTATGATGTTGATACTGATGTTTTCCATGGCAGGCGTACCGCCATTTCTGGGTTTCTGGGCTAAATGGTTCGTACTGAAAGAGTTGGTTGATGCCGGTTTTGTCTGGTTAGCTGCAACGGCAGTCTTCTTCTCTATTATCGGTGCCTATTATTATATATATGTGATCAAACTCATGTATTTCGATAAAGCGGATTCAATGACCGCGATCAAGGCATCAAAACAAATGCGTTTTGCTTTGAGTATCAATGGTCTGGCATTACTCATTCTAGGTTTAGTCCCTGGCGCGCTGCTGACAATTTGTATTAGCGTGATGTCGACTGTTGCTTAATGAATATAAGCACTGCAGTATGGGTTTTATTACTGATCTCTTTTGTTGCTGCTAATCTACCATGGTTGAATGAACGTTTTTTATTCGTCATAGAACCCAAACCCAGAAAAACCCCGTGGATGCGTTTATTAGAGTGGTTACTGCTTTATTTTATTATTGGTTTTGTTGCATTAGGATTTGAGAAGAAAATGACAGGGCAATTGCACGCACAGGACTGGGAATTTTATGCAACAAGCTTTTGCCTGTTTATTGTTTTCGCATTACCGGGTTTTATCTATCGCCATGATTTTTTTATTCATTATCAACAATGGAAAAGACGCCAAGCAAAGTAATTCTTTATTTCTAATCAGTAGTAGAAATATTTCTTCCCATTGCCGCCTTAAAAATATGGACATGCATTGGAACCATCATTAATACACCACAGATAAGCAATGCAACATTGTAATACTCAAATTTGAATTGATCGGGGATAAAACTCAAATCAGTGAACCACTCAACCAGGCCTAATGCGGCAAGTATCGCGCCAAGTAAATCCAGAATGATCATATGAATTGGTATTCTGAATTTATTTTCTTTGCTCATAATTTACCATCATTGTTTGATAATTTAACACGCCGCTAAAAGGCGGAATCACTACTCAACACTACCAACAATCTCACCCATCACAATAACCTTCTCCGCAACCATATCATCTGACCATTGCATGACATCTTTCGGAAATAATAAGATCACAGTAGAACCCATATTAAACCGGCCCATCTCCTGACCTTGTTCTAAGTGAACATCGCCATCTGAATATTGCGTGTCATTAATAACTCTATCTTTCGCTGGAGTAATTTGACCTGCCCAAACGGTTTCCATACTCCCGACATTTAAAGCACCGACCATAACCATAGCCATTGGGCCAATATCGGTACTAAAAATATTAATCACACGTTCATTTCTTGCGAATACTGCATCAATAACACGTACGGTATGGGCATTGACTGCGAATAATTTACCAGGGACATAAATCATTCGAGTGAGTTGTCCTGAGATCGGCATGTGAATACGATGATAGTCTTTGGGCGCAAGATAAAGTGTGGCAAATGTGCCCCCAGAAAACATATTGACGAGTTCATCGTCTACCAATAAATGTTTCAGGGTATATGATTTTCCTTTGGCCTGTATGATAGTGTCCATGTTATTGTTATTGCCAATATTTCCTATCTGACTAACGGAACCATCCACCGGAGAAAGGATGTTGTGATCATCTAAGGTTATCGGTCTTGCTTCTGCTGAGAGTTCCCGTGTAAAGAAGGAATTAAAGCTGGAGTAGCTTTCAGGGGCCGGATTATTTGCCAGCGTCATATCTACATCGAAGACACTAATAAATAATTTGATTAAAATATTTTTAAACCACGGTGTTTCACAGCGGGTGATTCGGTACACCAGACTGGAGATAAAATGTTGTGGAATAAAATATTGTGGCAGAACTCTCAATTTTTCTAACCAGCTTGCTAATTGATTATTGTTATTATTCATAAGTAATTTGAAGAGGAGGAATATTTAGTGACGATGTTCGTGGCTGTGATTGTGTGAGTCAGTTGAATCAGTTCGTTTGACCATGGCATCAAACATTAGCGTTCCATGATCTGTAAATGTCAGCTTGATTGAAGCGAGATCACCTTCTCGCATCGGCACAGTGTTATTAAATAACATCATGTGGTAGCTGCCGGGTTCAAATGAAAAAGTCGTGTTACCGGGTATAACGATATGTTCCTGTTGTTGCATCCTTGCTATGCCATCCTCTGTCTGGCTCAAATGAAATTCAATACGCTCAAATTCAGTGCTTTCTGCAGAAACAAGTGTCAGCGTTTCATCTGATAAATTTTCAATCTCCAGATAACCCGCCATTATTTTAATCATTGGTGGTGTTTCACGGATCCATGCATTCTGTACGGTAATATTTTCATCTGCTGAAACGTAATTGAGGCAAAATAGAACAAGAAAAAATGATGTGATGATTAAATTGCGTGACTTCATGTGTATGTAAGCTTGAATCTCCTTTAACCCCCTGTCAGAAAGCCGATATAATACACGTTGAGACGATATTAGACATATACGTAATACCCCGCACTTGGCGGGGTTTCGCTTATTTATTGAAGTGCGGATGAGACGTTAATATGCATTTAGGACTGTTTTAGATGGAAACTTTGCTAGGACTTTATAATTACTGGGTAGCCATTGCGCTTATGATGATGGGATTTTATATCGTCATTGCCAATGGCAATTTAATTAGAAAGCTCATTGGTCTGAATATCTTTCAGGTATCAGTATTTATCCTTTTCATATCAATGGGTTATCTGTCTGGCGGCACAGCTCCCATCTATTCAGATGCCTACACGCAATATTCAGCACCATTACCTCATGTCCTGATTCTGACCGCTATTGTCGTTGGTATCGCAACCACTGCACTTGGTCTGGCGCTAACGATTCGTATCTATCAGGCATACGGCAGTATTGATGAGAACGAGATCAACGAGATGGATCAAAGCTCGTGATTTCTCAGCATTTGCCCGTCTTACAGGTCGTTGTTCCCTTATTATTCGCTCCGCTGTGCATATTAATACGCAGACATAACCTGGTCTGGGGTGTTGTGCTACTGACCTGTTGGGCTAGTTTTGGCATTGCCACGATTCTGCTACAACAGGTGCTGACTGGCGGTGAGATTATTTATGCCATCGGTGGCTGGGATGCTCCCTGGGGGATTGAATATCGTCTGGATATTCTGAATGCCTTTGTCTTATTAATCATTACGGGGATTGCTTCCATGGTGATGACCTTTGCACGAGAAAGTGTGCACAAGGAAATCTCAGAAGACAGAATCTATCTTTTTTACACGGCTTTTTTGCTGCATTTAACGGGCTTATGTGGCGTCATTATCACCGGTGATGCCTTTAATATCTTTGTCTTTGTTGAGATTGCATCACTCTCTGCATATGCAATGATCAGTGCTTCCAGAGAAAGACAGGCATTACTGGCTGCCTTTCGCTATCTGATTTTAGGTACGGTAGGGGCGACATTCATTCTTATTGGTATTGGTCTGTTGTATGCCATGACCGGGACATTAAATATCGCTGATATGTCAGAACGTATTAAAGATGTGCAGGACACACGTACCATTGTTTCTGCCTTTGCATTTTTTACCGTGGGTGTCTGCATCAAGTTTGGCTTATTTCCTTTGCATTACTGGTTACCCAATGCCTATACCTATGCACCCTCAGTAGTTTCTGCATTCTTGTCAGGAACCACCAGTAAAGTGTTTATTTATGTCCTACTCAGATTCCTGTTTACAATATTCGGTGCCGAATATGCCTTTGAAATTATGCATCTGGATATTATTTTGATGGTGGCAGCCTTGCTGGCGATCTTCAGTGGTTCACTTGCGGCGATATATCAAAACAACATTAAAAAAATGCTGGCTTATTCCAGTATTGCCCAGATTGGTTATATGGTTTTAGGTATAAGTCTGGTTTCTGTGTCCGGACTCATGGCGGGCATACTGCATCTGTTCAATCATGCCTTAATCAAGACAGCTTTGTTTATGATCGTCGCATGTTTCTTTTTTCGGTTTGATTCAGTCTCATTGAAAGATTTAAAAGGTGTTGGTAGACAAATGCCGTGGACGACGATGGCATTTGTGATTGGCGGCTTGAGCTTGATCGGCACACCACTGACGGTGGGTTTTATCAGTAAGTGGTATTTAATCGTTGCTGCCCTGGAAAAAGACTGGTGGTGGTTGGCTGCATTAATATTAATAGGCTCTATTTTAGCCATTATTTATATCTGGAAGGTTGTCGAAGTTATTTATTTTCAAAGCGCTGACTCCGAGTCTATGAAATACAATGAAGTACCATTATCTATGTTAATCCCTGTGTGGGTGTTTATTTTCGCGAATATTTATTTTGGTGTGAATGCATCGTTGGTCACAGATATTTCTCAACAGGCAGCTATATATCTGATGGAAGGTCAGTAAGTCAATGCTGATCGAAACTGCAATTCTTATTCCTGCCATCGGTGCCATCTTGATTGGCTTAACGGGTCGCCGACCAAATTTGCGTGAAGCGATCACATTAGTATCTGCAGTCAGTATGTTCATAGTTGTATGTCAGATATATCTGGCTCTGAATGCAGGAGATATGCTTACAGTTGAAATACTGGAAGTAGTCCCTGGTATCAGTCTGGCCTTTGCTGTTGAGCCACTGGGGATGTTGTTTGCATTGCTCGCCAGTTTTCTCTGGATAATCACATCAATTTATTCCATCGGTTATATGCGCCACAATCAGGAACATAATCAAACACGTTTTTATGTTTGTTTTGCATTGGCATTGTCCACCACAATGGGAATAGCACTAAGTGCCAATATGTTCACGCTGTTTGTGTTTTATGAATTATTGACACTAACTACTTATCCATTGGTCACGCATAGTGGTACGGATGAGGCAAAGCGTTCTGGTCGAACGTATCTTGGTATATTACTGGGGACTTCCATAGGTCTACAGTTATTAGCTATCATCTGGACCTGGACAATCACTGGGACACTGGATTTTACCGAGGGCGGGATACTCGCAGGTAAAACAACAGACATTGTTATCGCCATACTCTTTGCACTTTACGTATTTGGTATTGGCAAGGCAGCGCTTATGCCTTTGCACCGCTGGTTGCCTGCGGCCATGGTGGCACCAACGCCCGTCAGTGCTTTATTACATGCGGTTGCTGTTGTGAAAGCAGGGGTGTTTACCGTGTTAAAGGTAACAGTATATATATTTGGCATAGACTTGCTTGCAACAACGGGCGCAAACGACTTGTTAATCTATGTTGCGATTGCAACCATATTAATTGCATCGCTAATAGCTTTAAGCAAGGATAATCTTAAGGCAAGACTGGCATATTCTACCGTGAGTCAATTATCTTATGTGGTATTAGCTGCAGTTTTAATCGCACCTCTTTCAATTGTCGGGGCTGGTCTGCATATCGCATTCCATGCCTTTGGCAAGATCACATTATTTTTTGCAGCAGGTTCTATCTACACCGCGACAAAGAAAAAGAATATCAGCCAACTTGATGGTATTGGGCGACGTATGCCCTGGACAATGTTGGCATTTTCAATTGGAAGTCTTTCCATGATAGGGCTGCCACCTACTGCAGGGTTCATCAGTAAATGGTATATCCTCTCTGGGGCGATACAGGTTGAACACATGGGTGCGATCATTGCGATCATTATCAGTACATTACTCAATGCAGCCTATTTTTTGCCTATTGTGTATGTTGCATTTTTTAAACAGCCAGCAGCGGGTGAATCTACAGAGTATAGTGAGGCGCCAATGCCAATATTGATTGCGCTCGCTGTGACTTCACTTGCCACAGTGATGTTATTTTTTATACCAGATATTCCGTTGCAATTAAGTCAGTCACTGATACAGGAAATACCATGAAACAACACTGGTTATATCGTCCCGGGACACCACGAAAACTATGGATAGCTGGCATTATTCTGCTGCTGCTGACCATTGTAGCTGAGCCGTTTATTTCATTACATCCGTATTTTTCATTTGAAGATCTGTTTTCTTTTTATGCCTTGTTTGGGTTCATATCCTGTGTTGCGATGGTTGTAGTTGCCAAACTACTGGGCATTCTGGTCAAGCGAAAGGATGATTATTACGATGATGTGTGATGTGATACATCCTGGTCTACTATTAATTCTGGCAGGGTTGATCGCGCCTGTATTCAATGGTGTCTGGCGTTCAGTCTGGATACTTGTTATGCCACTTATCAGTCTAATCTTGATTTGGTCCATGCCAGAAAATCCGGAATGCGCACTTACATTTCTGGGTTATCAACTGTCACCAGTCAGCCCCGACAGTTTAAGCAGGGTATTTGCGACAATTTTCAGTTTAATGAGTTTTGTTGGCACACTGTATTGCTTCAGACAGACAAAAATTCTGGAACTGTCTGCTGCATTTGTTTATGCAGGGGCTGCGATCGGGGTAACCTTTGCCGGTGACCTGATAACAGTATTTATTTTCTGGGAGATCATGGCACTGGGTTCAACGCTGGTGTTGTGGTCTGCCGGTACACGGGCTTCCTGGCGGGCTGGGATGCGTTATGTACTGATCCACCTGCTGGGTGGTGTGATTCTGATGGTCGGGATTGTTGCCTACGCACAGGAAACAGGATCCATTGATTTTGTTGCCATGACTCCTGACAGTCTGGGGACATGGCTGATCCTTGCAGGATTTCTGCTTAATGCCGGTGCACCACCATTATCCGCATGGCTGGCGGATGCCTATCCCGAAGCTTCATTTAGTGGCATGGTTTTCCTTTCAGCATTCACAACCAAAACTGCGGTGTATGTCCTGTTACGAGGCTTTCCTGGCACAGAGTTGTTGATCTACATCGGTCTGTTTATGATTTTCTACGGGATTATCTACGCACTTCTGGAAAATGACATGCGCAGAATCCTTGCTTACAGCATTATCAATCAGGTCGGTTTTATGGTCTGCGGGATTGGTATCGGCACTGAACTGGCATTGAATGGCGCTACGGCACATGCCTTTACACATATCATTTATAAGGCATTATTATTAATGTCTGCTGGTTCAGTTCTATATATGACAGGTAAACGTAAATGTACTGATCTGGGAGGATTAATACACACAATGCCCTTTACTGCGACCTGTGGGATTATTGGTGCACTTGCGATCTCGGCATTTCCACTGACATCAGGATTTATCAGCAAGTCGATGATCACACAAACGGCGGCAGATCATCATCTACTGATGGTTTACATACTTTTACAGGCAGCATCAGCAGGGGTATTCCTGCATGCTGGAATTAAATTTCCGTGGTTTGTCTTTTTCCAGAAAGATTCTGGTCTGCGTCCGGCAGAAGCCCCGCTCAATATGCGTATCGCGATGTTTATATTTGCTTTTGTCTGCATCCTGCTCGGAGTGATGCCTGGACTGCTCTATAGTATTTTACCTTATGAGGTTAATTATGTTCCGTATACCGCACCTCATGTGCTTACGCAGTTACAATTATTACTTTTTTCAGGGCTCGCATTTTTTGTCATGCTGCCAAAGATGGAAAGAACCTTAACCATCAGTCTGGATTTTGACTGCTTCTACAGGAAATTATTTCCCTTGATATGGAACATGATTAAAAGCACGTATGAATCTGTTGCATCGATGATGAGTGGCCTGGCAAGTAAAATTCTATGTGGTGCTGGTTTAAGCATTACATACATTTATGGTGAACAGGGTCTTATTAAAAAGACATTACAGACCAATTATGCTGTTTTTATGGTGATGCTGTTCTTGCTGGGCTACTTGTTGTTTTATTTATCTAATCTTACCTAAAATTATTTCTTCTTTTTGCAATAGCCGTTCTCGATAAACCAATCAATGGCATCCCTGATGGCTTCTTTTGCAGGCCTGATTTCATAAGCTAATTCATTAATGGCCTTGTCTGAAGAGAAGTACATTAGTTTTCTGGACATACGGATTTCATCAACCGTTGCCCGGGGTTCAGTTTTACTGATCTCTGCCCAGCGTTCCATACACCAGGCAATGGGAAGTATTAAATTGTGAGGTAATTTAATCTTCGGTGGTTTTTTGTCTGTCAGCTCACAAATAATACCGAGGATGGCTTGTAAACTGAGATTCTCGCCCCCAAGAATATAACGTTCGCCGATCTTCCCCTTTTCAAAGGCCAGTAAATGTCCTTTGGCAACGTCGTCTACATGCGCAATATTTAAACCGGTCTCGACATAGGCGGGCATGCGGTTATTCAATGTATCAAGAATGATGTTACCTGTGGGTGTCGGTTTGATATCTCTGGGGCCCAGTGGCGTTGATGGATTGACAATGATTGCCGGCAGTCCATTTTCATTAACGAGCTTCGATACCTCTTTTTCAGCCAGATATTTCGACCGCTTGTAGTGTCCTATCATGTCTCCCACCGTCACCGGTGTATCTTCATTGGCGGGTGTGCCATCTGAATTTAAACCCAGCACTGCGACACTACTGGTATAAACAATCTTCTCAACACCTGCTTCAGCACTGGCCAACATCAGATCTCGTGTACCTTTAACATTGGTTTGATACATATTATCTGGATCAGGTATCCAGAGTCTGTAATCAGCAGCGACATGAAATACTGCACTACAGTTTTTTACTGCAATTTCCAGCGAGGTTTTATCCTGTAAATCGCCTTCAAATATTTCAATGTCCAGGTCCTCAAGGTTTTTTCTATTACTGCCCGGGCGAACAATGACGCGAACTTCCTGTCCAGCATGCAGACAATGTCGCATGACCGCTGAGCCAATAAAGCCATTCGCACCTGTGATCAGTGTTTTCATTGAGATTTATTATTCGTTGTCGCCAGCAAACTGGGCAGGATAATCAATGTACAGAGTAATGTCATACTGATGCCAATGGTTAACAATATTCCCATGCTGGCCGTACCTAGGTGTGATGAAAAGGAGAGATTGCCAATACTGACGATGGTAGTAAGTGCGCTGACCAGTACAGCACGTGCTGAACTGGTAGCGAGAATAATGCCGTCCTTTGGCGGGGCATTTCTATAGCGGTGCAGAATATGTATGCCACTGTCGACGCCAATACCCAGCAACAAAGGCAAGGCAATAATGTTGGCAAAATTTAAAGGGATAGAAAAGATGACGCTGGTTGCTGCAGTTAACATCGCTGCCATTAAAATGGGTATCATTAGCAAGATCACATCTCGGCGGCTATCCAGCAAGATGAACAATAATAGTGATATCACAATCAAAGCGGTCATGAATGCCTGCTTGAAGGCAGAGACAACCGCTTTACCTCCTTCGATACTGATAACAGGAGAACCGATGACATTCGGAAATCTGGATTGTAATTGTTCCACAAATCTTTCCAGGGCTTCGTTATTTTGCAGGTTTTCTACTGGTGATATCTCAAGTAAATATTTTCCGCTTTTACCAACCCAGCGACTGCTTAGTTCTGATGGAAGATTACTGACATCGACGGCTTCTGCTGCAAGAGAGTTTTCCAGAGAATTCAGTCGACCAGGTAACGAATCAATCAGGCTATGTTCAAGCTGCATTAATAATTCATTTTTTTGTTGTATATCAAGTTGAGCATGATGTTTCAGAAAAGCCTCAAGCTTCGTTAACAGATCTTCGGCAAGGGGTATTCGATGTAACTGTTGCTGTCTGGCGATCATTAACAAGTGTAGTTTATTGATGGCGGTAGTTCTGTCTTCGACAGTAGGGGCCGGCAGCGCTGAATTTAGATTCATGCCACTGAGAATGATATCCATTTCTTCAATGATGAATAATTTATTGTCCTGATCTTCAGGAATGAATTTATCCAACCAGGTAACATCGTCTACCAGGGGTAATTTTTTTAGTTCTAATTCTAATGCCTCTGCTTCTTGCTTATTGGCTACGAGAATTTCAGTTGTCCAGGGAGAGGATTCACTATCAGCCAGGAGATCCATATAAGTCTTTACAGATTCATTTTCAGGATTTTGTAGATTTAATGTGTTGTGATCAAACTCTACCTTTGGCACGATCCAGATAAGCGCGATAGCAATAAGAATGGAAACAATCTTGATTGCTTTGGCATGGGTCACAGGGAAAGCGAGCAAACTTTTTACTGAGTTATTAAGTCCCGAATGAGGACTGCTTTGACCGGTGAGCTGCGCCCTGACCGGGAAGATGCCAAGTAGTGCAGGCAGTAATGTCATGGTGATAATGAAACTGATAAACATGCCACTTCCTGAAATCCATCCCAGTTCAGCGATACCGTCATAATCTGTTGGCATAAAGGCATAGAAACCAATTGCCGTGGTAACAGCACATAGAAACAGGGAGTCACCACAACTTTTCGATGTTTCACGCAGGGCCAGCGCGCGGTCACTATTATTCATAAAATGCTCACGAAAACGCAGGCAAAAATGGATTGCAAAATCGACACCCAGTCCGATATAAAGTACTGCAAAAGCGACTGATATCAGATTCAATTCCCCCACAGTCAGTGTCGCCCAGGCAGCGGTGATGATGAGTCCACTGATCAAAGTAATGATCGTTGCCAGTACCAACCAGAAAGATCCCAGGCCGACAATCATAATCACTGTAACCATGCACAACGCAAGGATGACAGTGAGTTGTGTGCCATCCATAACACTTCGTAATTCTTCATGAGAGAGCACAGCGCTACCGCTTAGCCTTAGGTGTAGATTATTCCCAGTATTAATATCAAGTTCATCACCAATGGTTCTAATTTTTTCAATGACAGTTTCTGCCGGGAACAGGTCGCTATAGTCCAATTCTGGTTGCAGGATAATAAATTCTCGATAAACGTCTTTATCGAGTTCCTCACCGGCCATCAGGCTATGCCAGGAAAGTTGATAGGGCTGGTTTGCTACGATGGCATCAAGTGAGACATTGATTTGCTTGATCAGCGTGGTAAGTTCAACTTTCTCGCCATCAAGCTTTGCGCGGATAGCCTTTTCAAGCATGGTGAATAAACCACGTATGTTTTGATCTTCAGTCAGTTTGGAGAGAAATGGCTGAATCTCTGCCAGACGGTCAGAAAGATCCTGTAATTCATCTTCATCAAGAAAAAGCAGTGAAGATTTTTTAAAAAAGGGCAACGAGCTAAAGGAAAAAACAGATTTAAGTAATGTTGTTTCCTGTTGTAGTTTTTTATAAAGTTTGTCGGCAGCATCCATCGCCTGATCAGGCGTGGGTGCTTCAATAACCACCAGGATATTACTGCTGAATTGAGGAAATTCAGCAGACATCTCCCTATCCAGTATTCGCCAATCAAGATCGGGAGACAACATGTCTTCTGTATCAGTGTTCATGCCGAGGTTATTGATGGTGTATTGGATCGATACCAGGACTGTAATGAAACAGAATACTATAGTCAGTATCTTGTGACCTTGAACGATATTGATCCAGACAAGTAAAGTGCGACCGAATAGCTGACGTAGGAATGCGAGCATGATTTATAAATATATTGTTACTATATATCTGGTCTTGATGATCTAAATGAATAATGCCTGACTTCTGGCGACTGTGTTTAAGGTTGTTGTGGCAGCCTTCATCCCTGATCCTAGTCTTATTAACTCAGCTATCAGCCCGGGATTACGAATCAGGCTGGAGAATAGGCGAAACAAGGCCGGGCGTCCAAAAATATCTGTATTTCTTAATATTGCTTCGGGAATACACTGTGATGCTTCATCGACGATGGCGCGAATTGACACGCAGGGAAGTTTCTCTTGATTCGCAATCTGAGCGATGGCCAGAGATTCCATATCCACGGCCAGGGCATGGGTTTCGCCATGTAGTTTCTTTTTATCTTCAGTTGTTGCCAGTACCTGTTGAGTATGAGCAATCATGCCGAGATGTATTTTTAATGAAGTATTACAGAGTTCATTAGCGATGCGTTTGTTCCATTCAGTATCAAATGAATATTTATTTCCATCGCTTGCAACAATACTGTCTGCCAGTAATAGATCTCCGGATTGAATATTTTCTGTCAATGCCCCAGCCGTTCCCCAGCTAACCAGTGCACTAACATTTTGTTTAAGTAAAGTTTGGATAGCAGTGCGAGCATTATCTTCACCCATACCGCAGATAATGGCGATGGCATGTTCATTAATCTGCACAGGTTCATTTACTGGAATCGCATCGCCAGTCAGGCAACGTCCCTCGGAGCTTAATGCGCTAATAATGCCAATACAGCTCAAGATTGCTTCAGATTGTTGTATCTAGCAAGTGCCCAGAGTGGGAAGTATTTGGTGTAGCCATGATACTTGAGATAAAAAACGCGAGGAAAACCAGGGGCAGTGAAATCTGGTTCATCCCAGAGTCCATCCGTCTTCTGAATTTCGAGCAGGCAGTTGATTCCACGTTTCACCGCTTCAGAATTCACTTCACCAACTGCAAGTAATCCTAGCAAAGACCAAGCTGTCTGAAATGATGTGCTGGGATAGGGACGTCGATGCCTTGGTGGGTAATAACTTTCGTTACTTTCTCCCCAACCACCATCTTCGTTCTGGATTTCTTCAAGCCATGAGACTGCTCGTCGTATATAGGACTGCTGCGGATTTTCTTCAGCGAGTTCCAGTGCCGTCAGTACAGACCAGGTTCCATATATATAATTGGTTCCCCAACGGCCAAACCATGAGCCATCATCTTCCTGATCATTTTTTAAAAATTGAATTGCGTTATTGATAGATCGTTCATATTTTGTCTTGTCAGCAAGTGATAACAATGCAATAGAACGGCCAGTTACATCTGCTGTCGGAGGATCGAGTAAGGCACCATGATCAGCGAATGGAATGTAATTCAGGTAATACTGCGTGTTATTCACTTCAAAGGAACCAAAACCACCACCTTTAGATTTCATCCCATCAACCCAGTGAGCTGCCTTTTGGATGGCCTCTGCATAGATTTTATCGTCGGTTCGATGCATGGCCCAGGCAACCATCGCAGTGTCATCAAGATCCGGATAGTAATAATTACTGTACTGAAAGGCCCAGCCACCACCTGCAAGTTTGGGGCAGGGGATGCGCCAGTCACCCGGTTCATCGCTCAGTTGTCTTTCTTTTAACCAGGCTAGCCCATCTTTGATTTCCAACTTTGTATCACCAAGGTCATCATCTTCCTGGATTTCAATCAGGGTCTGACAGGCAAGTGCTGTATCCCATATTGGAGACTCACAGGGTTGGCAATAACTCTGGTCACCTCTATCAATCAGAAGACTGTCTATGGCTTTTCTGGCCTGCTTGACCACAAGGCTGTTTTTATCATGGCCTAGAACAATGAGAGATTCATAAACATTGACCATGGCTGGAAAAATACCACCGATGCCATGTTCTTCGTTCATTCTATCGGTAAACCATTTCTCACATTTACGCACAGAAATGTTTCTGACAAATTTTGGCACGAGTTTTTCGAATAGCATGCCAATATGATCGAGAATCAGGAAGGCGCGGGTCAGCGGTGTGGTGATTCGGAAATAATGCTGTTCTTCTTCTGGAGGCGTGACAAATAACTCTCTAATATCTATTGCACGAGGGTTTGCTGCTTTAGCCTTGAGCGTACAAAGTACGAACAACGGCACCATGACAGTCCTAGACCAGTAGGAAACCTTGTCTATATGAAAGGGGAACCATTTAGGTAGCAGAATTACCTCAGCCGGTATAAACGGGGTTGCACGCCAGGGTACCTGCTCAAACATGGCCATGAGAATGCGCGTAAAGACATTGGCATGTGCTGCGCCACCATGCCGCAGAATCGCATCTCTGGCTTTTACCATATGATCATCATGCGGATCATCGCCAACCATTTTTAGCGCGTAGTAACACTTTACTGAGCAGCTCAGATCAAAATCACCGCCATAAAATAATGGCCAGCCACCGTTATTTACCTGGTGCTCACGAAGATAAACAGCTATTTTTGATTCCAGATCATTGTCGATTTCATCGACGAAATGATTCATGAGGATGTATTCAGCAGGGATGGTGCAATCGGCTTCCAGTTGATAGACCCAATGCCCATCACCTTGTTGCTGTGAGACTAAAGCGTTCTTGGCGGACTGAATGGCCTGTTTCAGTGACCGTTGTGTCTCTTTTTCTCTGGTTTTATCTAACATTGAGAAATTATTGTCCGTTAATTGGGTATCAGCTAAGCATTTATTTTCAATGGAATTTTTATATCTGCTCAGGGATTATCGTGCTGATTTAAGTTTCTCACGAATGTCGGTTGTCGGCAAATTTCGGCTGGTGTAATTAAACAGCTTTTTCAGGGCCCAATCGTTGCTAACCAACAGGCTGGTTGAGGCGACTGTAGCCTTGACACTCCTTCTGGTGATCTTCACCTCAGCACCCTGGCTGAAATCACGATGATTGTTCAGCTTATCCAGTGACAGGACCGCCGTCCCCAGCGCCCACAGACAGAATTTGCGAATACCCTTCTCATGGGGAGGGATCATCAGGGTATAGGTCAGTGCATCATTCAGGTGGTTTCTGGCGACTGCAATGAGTTGTTCCAGTCCGCGCTGGAAATCTTCATTCTTGTTATTTTCACTCAATTCCCTGATATCCAAGCCTTTTCTCTGAAAAATATCCCTCGGCAGCCAGCAGGCCCCGCGCGCCCGGTCGTCCCAGATATCCTTGAGGATATTGGTCATTTGCAGACCCTGCCCGAAGGAAACAGCCAGTTTCATTAATTCATCTTTGTTGGCATTGATCTCGTCAGAATAATCACAGAATAATTCCGTCAGCGTCTCACCAACTACGCCTGCGACGTAGTAGCAATATTCATCCATGGCCGCCAGGTCTTCCAGGCCATCAAGTGTTTCCGCATCCTGATAATCGGCCATACCTTTGGCCATGATACGAACACAACGTTCCAGTGCACTTCTCTGATTATCATTAAAACTATGTGTGATCCGAATAACAGATTCCGTGTTCTTGATCAGATCGTGTTCTTCTTCGATGGTTTGCTCCGAAAGCAGGGGATAGAGCGCATCTGAAAATTCTTTCGCTGGTATTTTTCCAGCGACCACCTGTGCGAACATATCAGCCAGACGCCGAGTTTGCTCGGAATTGACTGCATTGTCGTCTTCGACCGTATCGGCGATGCGACAGAGTAAATAGGCATTACTGACAACACGCCTGAGTTCGGCCGGTAGTTGCGGAATGGTGAGCGCAAAGGTACGAGAGACATATTGTAGGATATGTTCCTGATATGTCTCATCGGCTTCGCCAGACGGCGGCCTTATTTTCCGGGTTTGCGCTTCTTGATCCATGATGTTGCATTATGACAAATAGATTTAGCTAGTGATATGTAAAATAAAGCACATTTATCTAATCTTAGGCAGAGTCAAAAATGGATACTTTGTGTTATTTTCAGCGATTAATCAGCCTTATCATCTCTGATTAGATTTTTCATGCAGTATTCATATACATAACCAATGTCTTCATGGATGAGACACATTAGTTCAAGTTTGCCATAGCGTTTGGTTAAATCCAGAACATCAATTGAATGTTTACGTATTGTATGTTTTAAACTTTTATCGATAATATTCAGTACAAATTCTCTTTCATTGCGTGACAAAGAATTCCAGTAATGTAATCCGATATCAACAATAACGCGTTGCACTCCCGGCTCCCACGCACCAAGTTCGTCTGCTTTATGTAGCGCATGATAAAATTCATCATCTGTCTCACCCAGTCGATATTTCACCAGGGACAGATTCACCCAGGCATAGGGCCAGGACGGCCTTAACGAGATAGATTTTTTATAATGAGAATAGGCTTCACGCCTGGATGGCATGGCCTCGTTATTTTTAGGCGCGATATCTGCAAAACGTCCTTCTATCGCAAGTGCCATATATTCATGAATATCTGGATTATCAGGATCGTGTTTAAGTGCATAGGATAAATCCGCACGTAATTTATCCCAGTCATCGTCGTTAAGCGATATTTTGTCAGAACGCCATCTTTCCAGAATCTTAATAGAGGAGCTTGCGTATATATCCGCCAGGCTCCAGCTGCCAGCGATATAGGCCAAATAAAGAAGACAGGGAATCACAATCAGTGACATTGTCCGCAAAATTGTTGATTTCATGGATTGACTTGCAATATCTCAAAATGAATTTTTAAGATATTTATTATTATTCTGCACCATACCCATAATAGCTATAGTAATGACCATAGCGAGCTGATTTCTTGGGGGGATGAACCTGGTTCAAGACAGCGCCTACAATCGGTGCATTCACCTTCTGTAAACGTTTAATACCATCTTGTCCCAGTTGATAGGGTGTCACATCAGCCTTGATCAAATAAACAACTTGATTTACCAATAGACTCATCACAATGGCATCACTAACCGAAATGGCTGGAGCAGAATCTATCACGATATATTCAAATGTTTTCTTCAGTGCTTCCAGGCCTTTTTCAAAACGTTTAGAAGACAACATCTCCAAAGGATTTGGCGGAACATTGCCGGCAGGCATAACATTAATACGTTCTTTTTTAAATGTATGAATCGCCTGTTCCAGTGTATGGGTCCCCAACATAAAATGGCTTAGTCCGATATTATTCGCATCAAGTCCAAAGACTTGTTTAATCGATGGTCTGCGTAGATCACAGTCAATCAAAAGAACTTTCCCCAGTTGTCCAAGCGAGAGGGCTAAATTTACCGCGGTTATACTTTTCCCCTCTCCGGGGACAGATGAAGTCACCAGGATTGTTTTTTGCTTGGTATCCAAACTGGATAAAAGTATGCCAGAACGAATCGTTCTGATGTTTTCTGCAAACGGTGTGTGACTATTGTCAGTGTAATATCTAAGCGTTTTAACATCTTTATTCAGCCAGATAGTAAGCTTGGGTAAGATTCCGAGTACAGGAATGTGTAATTTATCTTCTACATCCTGACCATGTTCCATCGTGTTATCCAGGGTTTCAATCAAAAATGCAATCATTGTTGCGGCTATCGTGCTTAGTATCAGTGCCATTAAGATGATTTTATTCTTATTTGGCTTACTGGGACTGGATGGCAGCATTGCTGGGTTAATAACGCGTGCATGCACCGGTTGAATATCACTCACTGCGCTGGTTTCTTTGAAACGGCTCAAGAATGTTTCATAAATATTACGGTTGCCTTCCACATCGCGTTCAAGGGCTTGTAATTGTCCTCCCTTGCGATTAAGTTCACTAACATCACGTTTAGTACGGTTCAATTGACCGATCAGATCATTTTCATTTGCACGTGCTACTTCATATTCTTTTTTGATCGAATCAATTACTTTAGGAATATGTCGATTCACATTTTTTGTGGCAGTTTCCAGTTCAGACTTTGCTGCAATCATCAAAGGAAATTTAGGTCCATAACGTTTCTCAAATTCAGATACTTTAAGTTCCAGTCTAGATCTTAAATTCTTCGCGCTTTGTAAACCCGGATCTTTTAACACTGCGGGTAAGGACTCAAAGGCTTCAAGAGGCTGTCCTTTCAGTGCTGCAACCTGTTTATAGACTGTTTCTGCCACTATTCTGCTTCGCCTGGCCGATACTAATTCGACTGTGATCCCATCCAGTTCTTTTGCAGCGAGAGTATCTACACCACCTATGTCGATCAATTTTTCTTTATCACGGTAGTTCTGCAGTACTTTTTCGGATTCTTCCAGTTTTTGTTTTAGCTCCGTTACCTTGTCTGTTAACGTACTTGAGGCTTTCTCTGTTATTACGAGACGACCTTCCTTACGACTGTTGATATACATATCAGCTAATGTATTAGGCACTGCAGCTGATAATTCTGGATCTTTGGATTCAAAAGTAATATCAATCAATTGGCTGTTAAGAACGGGGGTAACCTTGAGACTATTTCTGAATTTTCCGACAATACCATTGCGAATAACATATTCTGGTACTGCTACAATTTCATCAGCGTGCGTGCCTTCTGGCAACCATGAAAACATTGTTTGTAGCACACCCGGTTTCTGCAGTGCTGGATCAAAATCTTGATGATGACGGATATTAAGTGCATCAATCACTTTTTCAGCCAGGTTCCGAGATTGCAGGATTTGATTCTGGGTTTCAAAGTATTGATCGATTGCTCTCGGGATCCCATACACTTCTTCAATAGAAACAACATTCTCTTCTTCTGATTCTATTAATATTGTCAACGTAGCTTCGTAAACAGGATCCATCGAAGACACAACAAGTGTTGTTAGCAATGTGACAAATAGACTAAAGCCTATGATTGACCATTTATAAGCGGAAATGATTCGAAAATAATTGGCCAGATCTATTTCATCTTCATCCTGATGCGAAATATAGTTGCTAATGTTAGATTGCGGATCATTCATAAGAAAAATCTAGAAGAAGCTTTCTTCAACAATAATGATATCACCGGGCAGAATGAATTCGCTGAGTTTAACGGGTTTAGGTTCTCCGTTTGGGTCATTGTCATGAATAATATTAGTTTTATCCTTCGAGGCGAAATCATTGAAACCACCGGCGAGGGAAATTGCTTTACGAACTGTGATCCCGGGCTGAAACGCAAAACCACCGGGTGATTTTACTTCACCATTAACATAAAACTGCCGATACTCAATAATATCCACCGAAACATTGGGATTGATTAAATAGTCCCCTTTTAATTGTGATGCAATGAGAGCAGCTAATTGACCCGGTGTCAGGCCGGTGACTTTTATTTCACCAAAAAAATGGTAAGAGATCATACCGCGATCACTAACTCTTGATTCAAGATAAAGGGTTTTTTCGTTATAGACCTGAATCCGCACAGTATCCCCAGTACCTAACGCATAATCAGGCACCTCTGTTTTGTCCGCCTCTGCAACAGAAAGACCTGAGTAGAGAATTATTACAGGCAGAACTAATAGGGTTTGCAGAAATAAAGTGATATTTTTAGCTTGAAACATACGTCTTAATGTCTATGAAAAACTGCTCTTCAGTTTAGCACGAAAATTGAAGACATATTTAATACATGTGGGGCCAAATTAGTCGGTGATGATTAGAGGTGGTAGCTTTCGATATTAGAAAAGTACCGTCGCGAATGCTTCAAAACGATTACGGTCATAGCTTAAGAAATTGATTGTGGAATCACGATCATCGTAACGGTAACTGCTGCCCATTTCTAACCAGCGCCGCATCTTGTAATTAACAGCTACTCCGAGGCTAAGTAAATCATCTTCCCGACCAGTGAGAGTACCGGGAAAGGTATTTTCAGTGTAGCTGACATCGACAAGCGTGCTAAGTTTGGGTGAATAAACTACATTTGATATTAAAGTCTTATGATTGATCTCCATTGTCATTTATTCCCTGGTATTGATGATGGCCCCAAGGAATTAACTGACTCAATCGAGTTAGCCAAACTGGCAGTTGAGAATGGAATTACACATTCAGTTGTTACTCCCCATATCATACCTGGACGTTACGATAATGATCTTTTAACTATTACAACCGCTTATAAAGCTTTTAAAAAAGCGCTAGATGAGAGTGAAATAGATTTAAAAATAGGTATGGCAGCCGAAGTTCGCTTGGGACCCGAAATATTCACACTGTTTGAAGAGGAAAAACTGCCTTATTTAGGGGAGTTCGAAGGGCGTAAGGTTTTGTTATTAGAATTCCCACATGATCATATTCCACCGGGGAGTGAGAATATGATCATGTGGTTATTTGATCATAATATTATCCCGATGATCGCTCATCCGGAGCGTAATCAAGACGTGCTCTGGAAGATTTCAAAATTACAAACTTTCGTTGATGCTGGCTGCCTGTTACAAATAACTGCCAGCTCACTGGTAGGAAATTTTGGTCCAGAATCACAAAAATGTGCTAGAAAAATGTTAAAAAAAGGTTGGGTAACGATCCTTGCATCTGATGCACATAATCTACAAAAACGTCTTCCTGAAATTGAACCGGGCAGGGCTGTCGTAGAGAAAATACTGAGTAAAGAAATATCATGGAAGATGGTGAGAGACATTCCATTAGAAATTGCAGCAAAACATTTTTTATAGAAACACCTTTGTAAACAATAAATGCGTGTTAGATATCTACTTATCATCCCCTGTTTTTTATTGATCGCAGTCATTAAAGTATCTGGATCGTGGGGACTTGCTGATGTCGGAAAACAAAAGGTTCATGCTTCCATAAAGCAATGGGTGAACGATATTGATTCATACAGTACAGAAGACTGGAAAAAAGTTTACTCATATGCAACTGGTGCACTGGAAAAAGATCCCGGTAATCCGGATTTATTAAAATTGATGGGCAATGTCTATGAGTGGAATACATTTCAGGCTGATGATTATTTACAGAATGAGCAAAACGGTAAACTGGCACTTGATCACTACCGAAAAGCTGTGGCGCTCAGACCTCAATGGCCTTATACGTGGAGCAGTATTGCACTACTGAAATTCAAGTTAGATGAATTCGACGAGGAATTTAAATCGGCACTGAACAATGCCATGAATCTGGGTCCCTGGGAACCCGGTGTACAAATAACAATGGCTGAAGTCGGTTTGAGTGCGTGGGACAAACTTGAGTATGCCCAAAGAGTAGCCATAGTCGAAAACATCAGACGTGGAGTTACCATGCAAGCTCAGGTTATGTTGGAGATCCTTAAAAAATATGGTCAGTTACGCATGGTTTGCTATGAGAAATCGCTTGCCGCCGATGTTGAATTATATTGTAAGAGAAATTTCGAAGCGTGATTCATATAAGCATTGGTAGGATGCATTTCCAGGTGGTTTTGGTATAAACAATTGGTCGGCGTGAGAGGATTTACTCCGCACATCCATGTGCTCCGCCCTTGGGGCCATCGCTTCGCGATGTTCAAAATTGTTCCAGACAATTTTGTGAACCTCCTCTTCGGCTCAAACCTGACATCAACAACTATCCATAAAAAAACCACTACATATGCAGTGGCTTTATTTATGGATAGTGGTCGGCGTGAGAGGATTCGAACCTCCGACCTTTCACTCCCGAAGCGAATGCGCTACCAGGCTGCGCTACACGCCGACAGATATTTCTGAAA
>JAKZTI010000095.1:0-3668 GCA_047517145.1 Gammaproteobacteria bacterium | reverse complement strand
CTACAGGTTCACCATGAATCTTATGAACGAGCAATCTTCATGTCGGCGTACAGAGGTTTGGTAAATTCAGGAAGATCTGAGGCGCGCATGTCTTCCTGTTCGAGATTCATTGCGTTTTGGATACGGCGTGGCACATTGGTTGGGCCAGGCATAGGTAATACCCTCCAGTATATGTTTTAAATTCTAGGGATTGTCATTCGCGACTTTCGTCGCTAAGTCCTTATTTTTTTAATGGCGTCGGTACCTTCTAATCCCAGAATTTCCAACGCTCTTCAAAAACTTATTATTATACTTGGTGCACTATATATTATTTAGTTTCTGCACCGATTGCGGTCATTGCGCCGCTTTTCCCCTACATCAGACCTTCGTAAGGCGCTCTTTTTACCACAAAACGGTGTAATAAATCCACTTATAGTCGCTTTTTATAGGCCAAAACTGCCCTTAACCAGACAAACCCGCTGCCAGGTCATGGGTCAGATCACTGACATCTTCAAATCCAATTGATAATCTGATCAAACCGTCGTGAATCCCTGCCTGAACACGCTGTTCGTCAGTAAGTCGATGATGCGTTGTAGTTGCCGGATGTGTAATGGTGCTCTTGGCATCACCCAGATTGGCCGTAATGGAAAACAGTGAAGTCGAATCGACGACATTCCAAGCCGCTTTTTTACCACCTTCTACCTCAAAACTTAGCACACCTCCAAAACCAGACTGCTGAGTTTTTGCCAGATCATGTTGTGGGTGTGATGACAGGCCAGGATAGTAAACTCGAGTCACCTTTGCCTGTTGCTCTAACCACTTAGCGACTTTCAATGCATTCTCACAATGTGTTTTCATCCTTAAATGCAATGTTTCCAGGCCTTTGAGGAATACCCAGGCATTAAATGGGCTCATAGTTGTACCGGCAGTTCTAAGAAAGCCAACGACATCCTCCGCCAACAGTTCATCACTGCCAAGTACGGCACCGCCGATACATCGACCCTGACCATCAAGATATTTTGTTGCTGAATGTATAACAATATCGGCACCCAGACTGAATGGTTGCTGTAATACTGGAGTACAGAAACAGTTATCCACGACCAGCAAACATCCCTTGCCATGGGCGATTTCGGCCAGGCGTGAAATATCCGCAATCTCGGTCAAAGGATTTGAAGGTGTTTCCAGAAACAGCATTTTTGTCTTGGAACCTATTGCGGTTTCCCACGCGTCATAATCTGTTAATTCAACAAATGTCGTAGACAGTCCAAATTTTGACAGTATGTTGTCAAACAGACCGACTGTAGTGCCAAAAATACTGCGTGATGCAACGATATGGTCTCCTGTTTTCAACAGGGCCATGCAGGTACTCAAGATTGCGCTCATCCCTGATGAGGTTGCGACACAGCGTTCAGCCCCTTCCAGGGCGGCCAGACGTTCTTCAAATATACGTACGGTCGGGTTAGTGAATCGCGAATAGATGTTCCCTGGTGCATCCCCGGAAAACCTTGCCGCTGCCTCAGCAGCATCCCTGAAAACATAACTTGAGGTAGTCACAATCGGTTCACTGTGCTCACCTTCAGCACTGCGCACCTGCCCTGCCCTGACTGCATTCGTATTTGAGCCATATTGTTTTGGATCAATTTTGGCCATTTCTAACTCCAGATAATCAACGCAACCTGTCCTGAAAAGTTTATGGGATTTTTTTACAGACGTAAAAAAACCCGCGATCAGCTTGTGCTAAAGCAGGTTGCTCTTCTTTAGCGGTACTTTTTAAGCGCCCGCAAGCTTGAATCAAATCGGCGCTACATCAGCGAGTCTAGAAAAACCCAATGGACATGTCAATAAAATAGACTAATGGAACAAGCTTCATGTTTGATAAGTCAGCCTTTCAGAATTAATTATCAATGCATTAACATTGTCATTCGACAATTCAGGCTCGATCAAAAATGATCGCTGCATCAATCTCCAGTGATGTCACTCTTGAAGCCTTCAATATCAAAATTATCAACAAATAATTCATCCATAAATGGTCGATTATCGGTATGTATCTTGAGACTAGGTATCGTCATATCTTCGCTCCCGACACTGCCCAAGTCCTCCTCTTTATCAGGAGAATTTAACTGTCCGTCTTTCAAAGATGGTCGCCCAACCGAATCCGTATTTAAATCAGGCATAGTGGTATCTTCACTTCCAGTACTGTCTAAATCCTTTTCTCCCGCCATGACTTGTCCAGTACCTGACTTTATTTTCATCTTCAACGCCTTTATCTTTTCAGGCTTGATCAAGGTAGCATCATGTTTTTTGCTTTGCGTTAATGCCACCAACATCGTTAAGGTTGCCCGATGTTTTAATAAACTGGAGATAAAATCAGTTTCCTGGTGAGCAGGCATCGAGATCATCTTAATTCCATTGCGTAAGCGCATAACAAGATCAGGCCATAATTTATCAAATCTATCCCGGTCTTGCCTGGAAGATAGACTACCAACAGACCAGATAAGATCCTCAGCAGTTTCCCTGGCGTGTTGCCATGAATCTCCATTCATACCGTTCTTATCATAGATCCTGACTAACAATTTCACCCACTGATTTAAAAGAAAGTCAGCGACAAAATCAGGCACGTGTTGATCTGTCAGAAGATTTTGTATTTCTGATGTCACCGTTTGTTTAATATCAGCGATACTTTGATAACCATTACTTCGACCATCATCAGTTGATGTCTGCTGTGATTCTATTGATAGATCAACACGGCTGAAATTGCTTGTCTCCAAAATATAATTAATCGCTAAATAGACATCATTGAGTAATGGCAAAATATTTTTTTCAAAATATTTGAAGATAATCAGTCTTATTTCTGTCCCTGAATCAATCAGCTCGCATGCATTATAAAAAGCCATGCAAATTTTCTCAGGAGACATCGGATTCTCTTTTTCCTCTATATCATTATTTTTTAAAATATTACTCATTTGCCTGTCAAGCTTGAGTAAGGCATTGTGACAATTATTCCTGACCTTGTTGCTGGCATTTTCCATTGCCACTATGTCCATGTCTTTTGCGCCTTCAATATCCTTCTTCACTTTATTATCTGAACCAAGACTTTTACTGAATTGCTCAACGAAATTTTCAATACATTTCTTTTCAACTTTATATCTTTTCATTCTCACTTCATGCATTACATTGAAATACTTTGTCCTCTCCCGGGAATTTGTCGTTCTCACCGCTATATCCAGTAAGACGTCATCAACCTCATCCATCATATTTGGTAATGACTGCCTTAAAAGGCCTGTCACTAATTCACGACACTCACACAATACGGTCGGGAGGCTTTGAGTAGATTCTGCTTTTGATCTGTAATCATTCATATTTATCACGCTGTTTCTCATGAAACCTTTACCTTGTTGTTCATCTCTCTAAAAATCAGGATGATTAAAATAGCTAATATTTTTATTTACTTAGCCACGTTTTACTTTATTGCGGCAGTGGCGCACAACAAGCAAATTGAACTATTGCGATACAATTCACAGCTAAAAATTCGATTACGTGACAAAAGTCACAAAAATTGTCCAGACCAGGCAACAATAAATGTAATTTTCAATATTAACGTCTCTTACAGGATACAATTTCACACACTCTCGATGCTTCAATAATTTTTAAGTCTTTGTTTTTATTTGGAATATTCCTCTGGCATGAGC
>JAKZTI010000094.1:0-11780 GCA_047517145.1 Gammaproteobacteria bacterium | reverse complement strand
GTGCGATATATTGATCAGATAAATCAAATTCAGTAGTCAGCTGATTTTTCTGTCCTCTGGGGAAGGTAACATAGAGATCGTTGTTTATGCCAAGTCCCAATTCCTTAACATCACCCTTCCACACCTTTACAGAAGTGATGTTCTCATTAGCACCATACACTTTCTGTGTCTCAAAGAATCGGAAACCATAACCAAGTAATGACTGACTCGCTTTCGCCCTTGCGGCTTCACTGTCAGTCCCCATCACCACAGAAATAAGTCGCATATTATCTTTCCTGGCCGAAGCAACCAGACAAAAACCCGCGGCCTCAGTATGGCCTGTCTTTATGCCATCGACATCTGGATCACGCCAAAGTAACTTATTCCTGTTTTGTTGGGTGATATTGTTAAAGGTGAATTCTTTCACAGAATGCAGGGCATATATTTCAGGTGATTCCCTGATTAAAGCCGCCGCAAGAATCGCCATATCTTTTGCCGTCGTATAATGCTGCTCATCTGGTAGTCCAGTACTATTTATAAAATGACTATTTGTCATCCCCAACTCACTGGCATATTTGTTCATAAGCTCGGCAAATACTTCTTCACTTCCAGAAATATATTCTGCCAATGCCACACTGGCATCATTACCAGACTGAATAATCACACCTCGTAATAAATCACCAAGCAATACTTTTTTATTCACCTCTATAAACATACGTGAGCCAGGCATCTTCCATGCCTTTTCACTTATTAACACTTCATCATCCTGTGAAATTCGCCCTGCAACCAATTCTGCTGAAACAACATGGACCGTCATCATCTTGGTCAAACTTGCCGGAGAAATTTTCTGGTCAATATTTTTTGATACTAGAATCTTTCCACTGTCATAATCCTGAAGTAGATATGAATTTGCCTTGATGCCTGGAGGTGCAGGAATTGCAGTTACTCCAGCATAAACAACATAGCTAAATAATAACTGTACAATCAGTAATACAAGTGTTTTTTTAATCATAAGTGTTAGATATAAATATTTTAGTTAGTGACGATATGGTGATTATATTCATCAAGCTGAATTAATTTTTGTACTATCTTATCTGCAAACTTTACATCCGATAATGGGCCAATTCTTACTCTATACAGGGATCTATTATCAACGACTACCTGGCTTATTTTCACCAGTGAGTCGCCTATAGTATTTAATTTTCTGCGTAAATTTTCTGCATTACCTAATTCAGAAAAAGCACCGACCTGTATAAAAAAATCTCCTGGTGAACCATCAGGGGAAAGTGTTTCAACAGGTGCCCCTCGCTTCCCGGAAGCTAGCCTGGATGTATATCCTGAACCTACTACGCGTATTTTCACCAATGCTGTACCTTTGGCAACAACATCAAGTTTTGTTGCGGCTGAATAAGACAGATCGATAATCCGATTCTCATGGAATGGTCCCCTGTCATTTACCTTTACAACGACCTTTTTCCCATTCTCAAGATTAGTCACTTCGACATAGGCGGGTAATATTATAGTTTTATGCGCTGCTGTCATTGCATACATATCGTAGGTTTCACCGCTTGATGTTCGCCGACCGTGGAACTTTTTACCGTACCAGGATGCAATTCCCTGCTGAGTAAATCCCCTGTTGTCATTCATTACATAATAATGTTTGCCAAAGACAACATAAGATTCTGGATTCCCGTATTTACTTCTGGTTTCCGCTTTTGGAATGGCATCAGGCACCGCCGATATATCTACAGGTTTTGAGGGTGCGCTATCGCGTTCAACGGTAATAGAAGAACATCCGGTAAATATCAGGAAGATCAATAGAAGACAAATACGATCGTGTGATCCCATACTAAATATTTTATTTTTCAACAGTAGTTTCTTTCTCGTATTCTGTTTTTATTTCTTCTGACAGCTGATAAACAGCCATGGCATACAATGCGCTGTGATTATAGCGCGTAATTACATAAAAGTTATGCAACCCTATCCAGTAATCATTATAATCTTTTTGCTCAAACTTCATCACTTTAACCAAAGTGGCTTCTGGAATATCCCGATCAGAAACGATGTCGTAATTTTTCAGATCACCTGCCCTGATATCTGGTTTCAAATCTTTATCTATCGTGGCATCTCCCCTGTCTCCTGTAACACGCACAGGATACGTCACCGCTGCACTTGTTTCCCATCCATGCCGATTAAAATAATTCGCAACACTGCCGATTGCATCGACAGAATTTTGCCACAGATCCTTTTTTCCATCTTCATCGAAATCCACAGCATAATTGCGGTAACTGCTGGAAATAAATTGTGGGATCCCCATCGCCCCTGCATAAGATCCTTTTAGTGAGAGTGGATCGACATTCTGCTCTCTGGTCAGCAATAAAAACTGTTCCAGTTCACTTCGAAAGAATTTTGCACGCTTAGGATAATGAAAAGAAAGTGTTGCCAGTGAATCCATCACCTTATCTTTGCCTTTGTATTTCCCGTATTGTGTTTCCACACCTACAATCGCGACGATTATCTGAGGCGGAACACCATAGTATTCCTCAGCCCTGTTTAATGTGTATTCATATTTTTTCCAGAATGCAACACCCTTTTTAATACGGGAATCATTTAGAAATATTTTACGGTATTTATACCAGGGCAGGTCTTCAGCAGGTTTAGCCATGGCCTGCAGAACTTTGTCTGAATATTTCGTACCGCCAAACAATATTCTTAATTCATTTGTATCAAACCCATGTTTTTTCACCATCTCATCAATAAATTGATTTACCTGTTCGGTATCCAGTGATTGAGCAAAACCGATGATTGGCAAGAATAAGATCAATAATAAACTGCCTGCTAGTAAATTACGCATACATGTCCCTGATTGAAAAATATATTTAATAATTTGATAATTCAGAATACTCAGTCGGAGAGTATTCTACGATGCGTCTGTATTGACATGAGAATACCGAAAGCCAGCATCAATGTAACCATTGATGTTCCTCCATGACTGATTAAGGGCAAGGGAACACCAACCACAGGTAACTGACCTATCACCATACCCATATTTACAAATACATAGACAAAGAATGTCAGCGTTAGTGCTGCAGCCAGTAATTTTCCGTATGTCTGTTGTGCATTCATCGCAATATATAAACCGCGAACGATGATGAACAGGTAAATAGAAAGCAAAAGTAGTACGCCCATCAAACCAAACTCTTCACAATAGACTGCAAAAATAAAATCAGTTGATGGCTCTGGTAGAAATTCCAGAAGAGCTTGCGTGCCATTTAGCCAGCCTTTGCCATAAATCCCACCCGACCCTATCGCGATCATAGATTGGATAATGTGGTAAGCGGCACCTAGAGGGTCCTGTTCCGGATTAAATAATGTCAATACACGGCGTCTTTGATAGTCGTGCATAAAGTGCCAGAGTATTGGTGCGCACAGACCGAAAAGTGCAGCGAAGGCCATAATAAACTTCCAGCGTATTCCAGAGATAAACAGGACTGCGAGACCTGCAGTTGCCACCAGTAATGAAGTGCCCAGGTCAGGCTGTTTTGCAATCAAGCCAACAGGAATAATAATCATTAGACCAACAATTAAGATATTACCTATATTTGGCGGTAATGTTTTGTGAGAAAGATACCAGGCAATGACCATGGGCACGGCCAATTTCATGAGCTCCGAAGGTTGAAATCTGAAGAACCCAAGGTCCAGCCAACGCTGAGCCCCTTTTCCAACATGCCCCACCCACAGCACTGCGATCAGCATGGTGATGCCTATGAGAAAAATCCATAGTGACCATCTTTCAATGACAGCAGGAGGTAATTGCGCTACCAGAAACATTAATACAAAAGCGAAAGCCAATCGGGTGGCTTGTCTGATCAGGATACCGATATCCTCTCCACCGGCACTATAAAGTACCATTAAACCCAAACCACATAACACCAACAAGCCAAAACACAAAGGCACATCCAGATGCAATCGTTGAGACAGCGATTGTTGTTCAAATTGGATCATTTAAGATTCCCCGACTCGTCCAGCAAATAGTGGTCAAGTAATTGCCTTGCAATGGGTGCGGCAACCGATGATCCGCCTCCACCATTTTCTACAACAATAGCCAGTGCTATTTTAGGTAACTCGACGGGAGCAAATGCAATAAATAATGCATGGTCTCGCAAATGTTCCGGCACATTATTTTTATCATATTTTTCATCCTGCCCGATACCTATCACCTGTGCAGTACCTGTCTTTCCAGCAAATTTATAAGCAGCATTAGCACCACTACGTCTGGCAGTCCCCCTCACTCCATGAACGACATCTTCCATTGCTTGTATGATGAAATCCCAATATTCTTTTTTGTAGCCGCTGACATAATTCGGCGTTGCAATTGGCAAGGTCGTGGATTCGCCTGAAATGGGATCGCTGGTTTTATATACCAACCTAGGGAAAACACGTTTACCATGGTTGGCCAAGGCAGCGGTTGCCGTGGCCAATTGTAAAGGCGTTGCTAAAACGTAACCCTGGCCGATGCCAGCGATTAAGGTCTCACCAGGATACCAGGGTTGATTTAACACACGACGTTTCCATTCGATAGAAGGGACCAATGCAGTTGATTCTCCACCAATATCAATCCCCGTTTTAGTCCCAAATCCAAAATTTGTTAAAGCTTTATTCAGCCTGGTGATGCCAAGATCATGTGCCAACGTATAAAAATAGACATCGCAGGACTGCATGATTGCATAATTCAAATCCACATGCCCATGCCCGGTCTTCTTCCAGTCTCGATAACGGTGATCATGGCCTTTCAATGTATACCAGCCTTTACACCAGGTTGTATCGCTGGCCTCTCTAACGCCAGTTGTGAGTGCAGCGATTCCAAAAAATGGTTTTATGCTTGAACCTGGAGGATATTTACCATTGAGTGCTCGGTTGATAAGGGGTGTATCTCTAGCACTGAGTAATGCCTTATATGACTTTGAATCTATCCCGTTTACAAACGGGTTGGGATCATAAGCAGGTGCACTGACCAGTGCCAATATATCGCCGTTATTCGGATCTATAGCCACGATTGAACCTCGCCTACCTTGCAAAATATTTGATGCAGCCGTTTGCAGCGAATAATCGATCGTCAAATGAATATTTTGACCGGGTTCAGGTGGCGTCCTTTCAAGCACGCGAATAATACGGCCCTGGGCATTGACCTCGACTTGTTGATGACCTACATGTCCATGCAATATATCCTCATAGGCCTTTTCGACACCCAATTTTCCAATATGACTCGTACCCAGATAATCTGACTCATCAATCTTCTGCAGATCCTTCTCGTCGATGCGCCCGACATACCCCAGAACATGTACCAAACCCGCTTTCTCGGGATAATGGCGATGTTGTCGGGCAGTAACCTTAACACCAGGGAACTTGTATCGCTCGACCGAGAAACGCGCGATTTCATCCTCTGACAGGTTAAATTTAAGCGGTATGCTTTCAAAACGTCTTTTATCTTGCCGTAGTCTTTTGAAGCGATTAATACTTTCTTCATCGATATCAACCAATCTGGATAGTTGATCTATGGTCTTGTCCAGACTCTCTATTTGTTCTGGAATTAATTCGAGACTAAATGAGGGTTGATTATCTGCGACCAAAACAGCGTCTCGACTGAAAACCAGTCCCCGGATCGGTGGAATCGGTAAAACTTTAACTCTGTTACTCTGGGATAAGGTAGTAAAGTGATCATGTTGAATAACCTGCAAATAGAACAAGCGTCCAATTAGCACCATCACTAAGAAAATAATTATTATCGCTGCAGTATAAACACGAAAGCGAACTAGTCTTGTTTCTTCCTCGATATCTTTAAGTGTAAATTTTAAGCCCATGGCTTGATAAGTATTGCTATCAGCTCACCTGGTATTGACGGCGTATGTCCCTGAGGATAATAAACAACCAGGGCCATAAAGCCATACTGCTAATCGCAGGCATCCAATAGGTCCATGTCTGGGGGGGTATTCCCATAATCCCTGTTATCCATGAGGCAATGAGTAAATAAAATATGATCATGAACCCAACTAGACAGGATTGTTGAACCAGTGGGAAGATGCGAAAACGTTTGTGAATCTGAATCACAAAATAAGCGATCAATGCCAGGCCCAGGGCATTTTGACCTAATAAGGCACCTTGTTGCACATCTAGTAACAGGCCCAAACACCAGGCAGTCCCAATGCCTACCTTGTTTGGTAGTGCCATACACCAATAAATAAGTACCATCGCAATCCATGCAGGTCGCCAATGATTGGCCCAGGCCGGCAAGGGCAAAGCCGTTAACAGAAATGCTATCAACAAACTTATAAATATTATCCAGCCACCGGTATTTTTATTTAACATCATAGATCCTCTGATATGTCAGCATCATCAGCTACAGATTCAATATCTGCTGATGACCTGGAGCTTGTTTCAGGCCAGACCAATAGAACTTCTCGACTCTTTTCAAGTTGCGCACTGGGGATGATGGTTACCTTGGCAAAAGGCTCTCCTGGAGCACGGCTGATATTATGAACAACACCCACAGGGTATCCAGATGGGAATCTGCTCCCCAGCCCTGAAGAGACCACCAGGTCACCTTCCCTGATATCAACGTTATTGGACAGATGTTCCAGTTGCAAAATATGACTTTGTCCAGTACCCACGGCAACTGATCTTAATCCGTTACGATTGATTTGAACTGGAATTGCATGTGTGGGGTCAGTTAGTAAAAGAACTGTACTGGAGAATGGCCCGACGTGAACTATTTGCCCCATCACACCGTTGGCATCAACAATAGGTTGCCCATCGTAAACACCTTCACGCTGACCCTTATTAATCACGATCTGATGCCTGAAGGGTTGTAAATCAATTGCTAATAATTCTGCAATGAGTACCCGCTCACCAAGCCTCTCAGATGACTGCAACATTTCCCTGAGACGCTCATTTTCTGCTTCAAGAATTTCAAATTTTTGTATTTTTAAACTGAGTGTCAACTGTTCATCACGCAGCCAGGCATTTTCTTCCATCAGTCTGGCTCGCGTTGTCAGTACCTCTGATGCCCAGTTAGTGACTGTAATAGGTAGATTGGCAACATACTGTAAGGGATAAACAAGGACCGAAAGTGCTGAGCGCACTTTCTCAAGATGACCTTGTCGATGATCAACAGTCATCATAATTAATGAGGCCAGGATGAACGCTACAATGCGCACATTGGCGGATGGACCTTTGAGAAACAGCGTACTAATCGTCTGTCTCCTTCTTGATGAGTAAAGTCAGGCTATTCAACAGCCAGAATATCGTTACCGTACTCCTCTATCATTTCAAGGTAACGACCACCGCCTCTGGCTACACAGGTCAGGGGATCTTCTGCAATAATGACCGGTAGGCCTGTTTCTTCCATTAATAGTCGATCCAGATCACGCAATAATGCGCCGCCGCCTGTGAGTACCAGACCCACTTCGGCAACATCAGAACCAAGCTCTGGTGGTGTTTTTTCCAATGCATTTTTAACAGTCCCCACGATACCAGATAATGGTTCTTGCAAAGCTTCAAGGATTTCGTTGCTGTTGAGCGTAAAACTACGAGGGATGCCTTCTGCTAGATTACGGCCACGAACTTCCATTTCTTTGACTTCATTCCCGGGATAGGCACAACCAATTTCGATCTTAATTCGTTCTGCGGTGGCTTCGCCAATCAGGCTGCCGTAGTTTCGACGAATATAATTAATGATCGCTTCATCAAATCTATCCCCGCCAATACGCACAGAATCCGAGTAAACAATCCCATTCAAAGAAATCACTGCTACTTCGGTGGTGCCGCCACCAACATCAAGCACCATGGAACCTCTGGCGTCACTCACTGGCATACCTGCTCCAATCGCTGCAGCCATGGGCTCTTCAATTAAATGCACTACTCTAGCACCTGCACCACTGGCAGATTCTCGGATTGCTCGTCTTTCTACTTGTGTTGAACCACAGGGGACACACACCAGTACCCTGGGGCTCGGCTTAAACATGGTTGCGCCATGAGCACGGTGCATAAAATACTGAAGCATTTTTTCAGTCACCGTAAAATCTGCAATAACACCATCTTTCAATGGACGAATCGCTGTAATATGTCCAGGCGTTCTACCCAGCATACCTTTTGCCTCAACACCCATAGCTATGATCGATTTGGCGTTGATTTTATCCCCATCATTCCTCACGGCAACGACTGAAGGTTCATTCAAGACAATGCCCTTACCTCGGACATAAATAAGTGTGTTGGCTGTCCCTAAATCGATTGAAAGATCGTTAGAGAACATACCTCTGATTTTATTAAACATGGATTACTTTGATTTACTTTATGGTTATATTAAATATGATACGTTTTGGTGGAAAAAACCTGTTAGTCTCCGCTCGGAAACAAGCTTTTGAGGTGTTTGCTGTAGAGGCACCCAAAGCGCTTATTTCACTCATTTTCTTACTTTTCATGGGTGATTTAGGGCTCCTGCAGAAACTTCCTGCTTAATCGCGTAACTGTAACAACGAGTATCGTTTTGGGCAAGTGGTAGAATGTGATAAATTTTTAATTTTCAACAAATTAACGGCAGGATCTTGAATGTCTCTAGATAAATCTGATATCGACAAAATCGCCTGGTTGGCACGTCTTTCTATTTCAGAAGAAGATATTTCGAATTATCTTCACGATGTGTCCAATATACTGTCACTGGTTGAGAAAATGAATGACGTCGATACAGATAATATTGAACCACTTGCCCATCCGCTGGAGATCACTGCCAGACTCAGGGACGATAAAGTCACAGAAATCGATCAGCGGACACATTTTCAGAAAATTGCCCCTGCTGTAGATAATGGCCATTACCTCGTACCCAAAGTAATTGAGTAAGGGTGATTGAATAATAAAAAAATAATGAGGGATAACAAAGCTCTCTCAGTCGATGGACTCGGTGTTGATTTTTTCAGATCGATACAAAGTTAATAATATAATTTACGAAACCAAATTTACATGTATAACAAAACAATAAAACAACTCTCAAGCGCATTACAGAATAAAGAATTTAGCAGTGAAGAACTCGTGTCATCTTATCTGCATCGATGTGAATCCCATAACGCAGATTTAAATTGCTTCATTAGTTTGATGCCCGAAACTGCCATAGAGCAGGCTAAATCTGCAGATAAAAAAATTCAAAATAGTAATTCTGGTCCACTTACTGGAATTCCTCTGGCACATAAAGATATCTTTTGCATCAACGGCACAAAGACTACCTGTGGTTCAAAGATGCTGGATAATTTTATAGCCCCCTATGATGCGACTGTTGTAACGCGTTTGAATGAGGCAGGTATGGTGACATTGGGCAAAACCAATATGGATGAATTTGCCATGGGTTCAACAAATGAAACCAGCTTTTATGGTGCAGTTAAAAATCCATGGGCCACTGATCGTGTTCCCGGGGGATCTTCAGGTGGATCAGCGGCGGCAGTAGCAGCCAAACTTGCACCCGTTGCAACAGGCACAGATACTGGCGGTTCAATCAGACAACCCGCATCTCTTTGTGGCATAACTGGTCTGAAACCCACCTATGGCAGGGTTTCACGCTACGGCATGATTGCTTATGCCTCCAGTCTTGATCAGGGAGGCCCAATAACACAAACAGCTGAAGATGCCGCCATCATGTTGAATGCCATGGCAGGTTTTGATGAACGTGACTCAACATCAGCAGAACAAGCCGTTGAAGATTACACAAAAAATCTCAATGAAAGTCTTGATGGACTGACGATAGGTTTACCCAAACAATATTTTCATGGCCAACTCGATGCCAGTATCGAATCTGTGATTCAAGCAGGTGTTAAAGAGCTAGAGAACCTTGGTGCAAATGTTAAAGAAATTGAATTACCGAATTCAGAATTATCTATTCCTGCATATTATGTGATTGCATTAGCAGAATGTTCATCCAACCTGGCACGTTTTGATGGAGTTCGATTTGGATATCGATGTGATGACCCGGAAAATTTGACTGATCTATACCTACGTTCACGCGCTGAAGGTTTTGGTAAAGAAGTTAAACAACGCATTATCACCGGGACTTATGTTTTGTCTGCTGGTTATTATGATGCCTACTATCTAAAGGCACAAAAACTTCGCCGCTTAATACGTGACGATTTTCGCAAAGCGCTTGAAGATGTTGACGTCATTATTGGACCAACTGCACCGCAAACAGCTTTTAAGCTGAATGAATTTATTGATGATCCCATCAGTATGTATTTATCAGATATTTATACCGTGTCAGTGAACCTGGCCGGATTACCTGCTATCTCTATCCCTGCTGGTTTTGCCAACAACCTCCCAGTGGGAATGCAAATTATTGGTAATTATTTTGCTGAATCCAGATTGCTGAATATTGCGCATCAATTCCAGCAGGCCACAGACTGGCATCAACAATCACCTAAAGGTTTTGAATAATTATGGAATGGGAAACAGTTATCGGGCTTGAGATACATGCCCAACTCGCTACCAAAAGTAAGATATTTTCAGGTGCATCAATAACTTATGGTGCTGAGCCTAATACCCAGGCTTGTGCTGTAGATTTAGGCCTGCCGGGCGTTTTACCCGTTCTCAACCAACAGGCTGTAAAGATGGCCATCAAGTTCGGCTTGGCTGTGGATGCGCATATCGCCGATAAATCAGTTTTTGCACGCAAGAATTATTTCTATCCTGACTTGCCTAAAGGCTACCAAATCAGTCAATTTGAATTACCAATAGTTGGAAAAGGAAATATAGAAATTCAATTAGCCGATGGCAGTAAAAAAACCATTGGCATCACCCGCGCTCACCTTGAAGAGGATGCGGGAAAATCTGTGCATGATGGCTTCTTTGATAATACCGGCATCGATCTGAATCGCGCCGGCACACCATTAGTAGAAATTGTCTCGGAACCGGACATGCGATCTGCAGAAGAAGCCATTGCTTACCTGAAAAAGATTCATTCCATTGTTCGCTATCTAAAAATTAGTGATGGCAATATGCAGGAAGGATCATTTCGTTGTGATGCCAATGTCTCTGTTCGACATAAAGGACAGGAAGAACTCGGTACGCGAACTGAATTGAAAAACCTGAACTCATTTAAATTTATCGAACAGGCGATTGAATTTGAAATCGAACGTCAGATCGATGTCATCGAGTCTGGAGGCGAAGTGGTTCAAGAAACGCGTTTGTATGATCCGAATAAAAATGAAACAAGGACCATGCGCAGTAAGGAAGAAGCCAATGACTATCGCTACTTCCCGGATCCAGATTTACTCCCTGTCGTCATAGATAAAGAAACCATTGAAACGATAAGAAAAGAACTTCCAGAATTACCAGATGCAAAACGTGAAAGATTTATCAATGAATTTGGCCTTTCGGAATATGACAGTGATGTTTTAACCGCAAGCCGAGATCAAGCTGAGTATTTTGAGTCCGTCGTTAATGCTGCTGATGGAGAAGCTAAACTGAGTGCAAACTGGGTCATGGGTGAACTATCAGCAAGCCTAAACAAAAATAATATCGGAATTACCGATAGCCCTGTTAGTGCCGAAATGCTCGGCGGAATGATCAAACGCATCAAAGACAATACCATCTCCAGCAAAATCGCCAAACAAGTCTTCGAAGCCATGTGTAACGGTGAAGGCAATGCCGATGAAATCATTGAAAATCAAGGACTTAAGCAAGTCACCGACACAGGTGCCATTGAGAAACTGGTCGATGATGTGATCGCTGCCAACCCGGATCAAGTCAAACAATATCAAGAAGCACCT
>JAKZTI010000093.1:0-5378 GCA_047517145.1 Gammaproteobacteria bacterium | reverse complement strand
CTGTTCTATACGGGCAATGGCGATATTATCTATTTTTTTATCACGACGTTCTTCGAGTAAATCGTAATACACTTTTCCTGCGCAGAATAGCAGGCGGGTGACTGCTGTGGGTTCTATTTGATCAATTTCACCTATGACTGTCTGAAATTTTCCCTGCGTCAATTCTTCTACAGGTGAGGCAGAAAGCTTATTACGCAACAAACTTTTTGGGCTCATGATAATTAATGGCTTTCTATAGGGCCGCAACATCTGACGACGCAACATGTGAAACATTTGTGCGGCTGTGCTGGGAACACAAACCTGCATATTTTCCTCTGCACAGAGCTGCAGGAAACGTTCCAGTCTCGCCGAAGAATGTTCTGGGCCCTGACCATCATAACCATGAGGTAACATACAGATGAGTCCACAATATCTTCCCCATTTTGCTTCGCATGAACTGATAAATTGATCAAAAACAACCTGAGCACCATTTGCAAAGTCACCAAATTGAGCCTCCCACAAGACCAGGGTCTCTGGCTCGGAACAGCTGTAACCGTATTCATAAGCCAGAACGGCTTCTTCAGAAAGTGTTGAATTGATGACCAGGAAGTTGGCCTGGTTATCACTAACATGCTGCAGTGGCAGCCATGTTGCACCATCTTTCTGATTATGAATCACCGCATGGCGGTGGAAGAAAGTGCCCCGGCTACTATCCTGTCCTGATATTCTTACCGGGTAACCCAATTCAAGCAGGCTGGCATAAGCCATGGTTTCAGCAAAGCCCCAGTCCATCGGTAGTTCGCCATTTCCCATTTTTACTCTGTTATCAATGATTCTCTGTACACTTTTATGTAATTGAAAATCATCCGGGAGCTGCGTAATTTTTTCTGCAAGTTGCTGGACGGCTTCCTTTTCAATTGATGTATCAACGGGTGTATCCCAGGCAGTTCCAATATAAGGTGAAAAGTCGACATGAAATTCGGTATCTATACTTTGAGCATGTTTACCTGAGACCTTTTTATTGTCATCAAGTGATGCAATATAGCTGTCTGCTATTTCATCGACTTCCTCATCATCAAGCAATCCTCCAGTAATTAATTTATCCGAGTACAGGGATCTCACTCCCGGGTGCTGACGAATATGTTGGTACATTATTGGCTGTGTTGCCGACGGTTCATCGGTTTCACTATGGCCCTGTTTTCGATAACAGACCATGTCGATGACGACATCCTTGTTAAATTCCATTCTATAATCGAGGGCCAGTTGCGCAATAAATGCGACGGCTTCCGGATCATCACCATTCACATGAAAGATGGGTGCCTGCACCATTTTCGCAACATCAGTGCAATAAAGTGTTGATCTGGAATCAAGCGGGTCACTGGTGGTAAAACCAATTTGATTATTAATAATGATATGTACCGTCCCACCCGTTGTATAGCCACGTGTCTGTGAAAGATTAAAGGTTTCCATTACAACCCCCTGACCCGCAAACGCTGCATCACCGTGAATGAGGACAGGAAGTACCTTATCTCTTGCAAAATCTTTTCGTCTTTCCTGACGTGCGCGAACGGATCCCTCGACTACGGGAGAGATAATTTCAAGGTGAGAGGGATTGAATGACAATGTCAGGTGGACATTGCCCCCGGGTGTTTCAATATCAGATGAATAGCCCTTGTGATATTTCACATCCCCTGATCCTGTACCTTGAACATTTTTCCCCTCAAACTCGTCAAACAATTCTTCAGGATTTTTGCCAATTGTATTGACCAGCACATTCAAACGTCCTCTATGCGCCATACCGATGACAATTTCCTTGATGCCTGCAATGCCTCCAGACTGAACCAGAACATCCAGCATAGGATTGAGGCTTTCACCACCTTCCAGTGAGAAACGTTTTTGACCTACATATTTGGTGTGTAAATATTCCTCCAGCGCATTGGCAGCAATAATACGTTCCAGAATACGTATCTTTTGATGTTTTTCGAAATTTGGTGTGGCACGGCAGGACTCAAGGCGTTGCTGTATCCAACGTTTAATTTCAGTTTCATTGATGTGCATATATTCCACGCCAATGGACTGGCAATAGGTCGTTTGAATAATTTTGATGATTTCATGAAGCGGTATCTCATCTTCGGCATGCAATGAACCAGTATTAAATGCGGTACCCATATCCGCTTCGGTAATTTCGTGATAGGCCGGATCCAGCTCCGGAACATTGGGTCTTTCATATTGCTTCAGCGGGTCAAGATCGGCCTGTCGGTGGCCTCGAAAACGATAGGCATTAATCAGCTGAAGTACGGCCACCTGTTTTTGATGAGCAGTAGCATCGGGTCCAATACTGATTACGGGGGCTGTGTGCCCTTTCTGCCTCGCTGCTTTAGAGTAGGCCTTCTGTATGGCTGAATGTGGGGTGTCCTGATGAGCATCAGGGTCAGCAAGTTGTAAAGTCTTGAAATAAAGTTGCCAGTGGTCACTGACACTTCCCGGGTCTTCAAGATAGGCCTCATACAATTCTTCCACATACCAGGCGTTACCGCTGTATAGAATTGAAGACACTGAGTCATTCATAGGTTATCCTTTGTGCGCTGAGGCCTGCCAACTCCGGTGTATATTCGTGTGAAAGCGTCCGGAAAAGAGAATAATAATAAATAGTCCTGTTTCTCAATGAGTAGCAGCCGACACTTTAAGTTGTTTTTGTAAATACACTGACAAGTTTAGACGAATTAACGATTTTGTCATAATAATCATAATCAATGGATTGACTAGCACAGGATTCGCTATTGTTGCAATGCCATATTGGAAGGTATGCTTAAGACTCTTTTGAATTTGAAACAAACTATTAAGCAGATTTTGGAGGGGGGTTTGATGTCTCATACGGTGACAATTACCGATAACAAAACCGGTAAACAAATAGAGTGTCCAGTGCATGAGGGGACATATGGCGATCCAGTCGTAGATGCCAGCGCATTAAATAAAGAACTCGGCATGTTCACCATTGATCCTGGTTATGGCATTACAGCTTCATGCCGGAGTTCGATTACCTATCTCGATGGCGAAAAAGGAGTACTGCTGCATCGTGGGTATCCCATTGAGCAATTGGCAGAAAACAGTAGTTACCTGGAAGTTTGTTATTTATTGCTCTATGGAGAATTACCCACAGAAACGGAATTTGATCAGTTTCGTGCAGAGCTGAATAAGCGCAATTTGGTGCACGAGCATCTGGAGCGTTTTTATGGTGGTTATCGTTACGATGCCCACCCAATGGCCATGATGATTGGCGTAACTGGGGCATTATCCTCTTATTACCATGAAGCAATGGATCTTGATGATCCTGAAGATCGTGATCTGACTGCCAAGCGTATCATTGCCAAGATGCCCATTATGGCAGCACATTGTTACAAGCATTCCATGGGTCACCCGTTTGTCTATTCACGTGATGACCTCGGTTATGTCGAGAACTTCCTGAATATGATGTTCTCGGTACCGATGCGCGATTACGAGCCAGAGCCAATTGCGGTCAAGGCACTTGATCTAATGCTGATCCTGCATGCTGATCATGAGCAGAATGCATCAACTTCAACGGTTCGCCTGGCGGGTAGCGCGGAGGCCAATCCATTTGCCTGTATCACTGCAGGTATTGTGACCTTATGGGGTCGCGCACATGGTGGTGCCAACGAAGCCGTATTGAATATGCTGGGTGAGATCGGCGATGTTAAGAATATTCCTCAATTTGTTGCCCGGGCAAAAGACAAAGAAGATTCCTTCCGTCTCATGGGCTTTGGTCATCGTGTTTATAAAAACTTTGATCCAAGAGCGACGATTATTCGTAAGATGTGCCATGATTTGATCGAAGCCGTTGATACCGTCGATCAGCCACTACTTGATATCGCCATGGAACTGGAAGAAATTGCGCTAAAGGATGACTATTTCATCGAGCGCAAGCTATATCCTAATGTGGATTTCTATAGTGGCATTATTCTAAAGGCTTTGGCAATCCCAACAAGTATGTATACGGTCATGTTTGCCTTGGCCCGTTCATCTGGCTGGATATCACAGTGGCTTGAATTGATGGAAGATCCGGATTTCAGGATTGGTCGCCCACGTCAGCTTTATATTGGTACTGAAAAGCGCGATTATGTTTCGATGGATAAACGGTAAAGGAAAAGATTTTTTCACAGCATAACTAAAAAAAGAGGAGGACTGCAAAGGTGAAGTCACCAGTCCGAGTTGCAGTAACAGGAGCGGCAGGCCAGATATGCTACTCATTATTGTTTAGAATCGCTGCCGGTGAGATGCTGGGTAGCGATCAACCCGTAATTTTTCAGCTGCTGGAAATTACCCCTGCAATGAAAGCTCTGGAAGGTGTGGTCATGGAAATTGATGATTGTGCTTTTCCATTAGTTGCCGGTTTTGTATTAACTGATGATGTTAATGTCGCATTCAAGGATGCAGATTACGCTTTATTAGTTGGTGCAAAACCTCGTGTTGCTGGTATGGAACGTAGCGATCTACTTGAAGCAAACGGCGGCATATTCAAGATTCAAGGTAAGGCACTGAATGACAATGCCAGTCCTGGAGTTAAGGTAGTCGTGGTCGGGAATCCGGCGAACACTAATGCCAATACAGCAATGATCAATGCACCGGATTTAGATCCTAAAAACTTCACTGCCTTAATGCGTCTGGATCACAATCGTGCCTTGGCACAATTGGCGGCTCAGACAGATGCAGATGTCAGTGATATCAAGAAAATGATCATCTGGGGCAATCATTCAACCACACAATATCCTGATCTCAGTCATACGACTGTAGGTGGCAAGCCTGCACATGATCTGGTTGATAGAAGCTGGTATGAGAATGACTATATTCCAAGGGTCGCCAAGCGTGGTGCAGAGATTATTGATGCCCGTGGTGCTTCTAGTGCAGCATCCGCTGCCAATGGTGCCATTGATCATATTCGTGACTGGATCATGGGAACACCTGAGGGTGACTGGACCAGTATGGCAGTGCCTAGCGATGGTAGTTATGGCATTCCAGAAGGTTTGACCTATTCATTCCCTGTGACTTGTAGTAATGGTGAATACCAGATTGTTCAGGGACTTGATATTGATGATTTTAGTCGGGAGAGGATGGAGATAACGCAAAAGGAACTTGAAGAGGAGAGGGATGCAGTAGCTAAGATTTAGTACAGGATGTACTGTATGTCACGGGCGCATGGATGTCAGTGACACCTACATGGATGTAGGTGGTAGAGTAATGCAGGAGCAATTACCGAGTGACGTAGCTAGTGTGTTTCTGGAGTCGTAAAAGAGCCGCTCTCACCGAGCGGCTTTTTTATTTCAATTATTTATTTATCATTCCCATGCAAACGGGAATCCAGTACTTCTATCGTCATACTGGCG
>JAKZTI010000092.1:0-10767 GCA_047517145.1 Gammaproteobacteria bacterium | reverse complement strand
TTTTGGTGTTTTCCCTGTGGTTAGGTTGGTTGCCGGTCAGTGGTAATGATCAAATATTGTCACTGGTCTTGCCTGCAGTAACATTGGGCACTGCCCTGGCTGCAATTTTATCTCGTATGGTTCGCGCTTCATTGTTGGAAGTATTCAATGAAGATTATATCCGTGCGGCCAATGCCAGAGGTTTGTTGCCGTCAACCGTTATCTGGAAACATGCTTTGAAGAATGCAGCATTGCCCGTCGTAACCATCCTGGGGATGCAATTAGGTGCCTTGCTGGCAGGTGCAGTGATTACAGAAACTGTTTTTTCATGGCCTGGGGTTGGTCAGCTCACTATTGATGCTATCCAGAAAAGAGATTACCCCGTCATTCAATCTTGCGTGTTACTGATTAGCTTGAGTTACGTTTTTGTTAATCTCTTAACAGATCTGGCGTATGTCTATCTTGACCCTCGTGTTAGTTTGAGTGAGTAAAGAGATGTTCATGGCCATTCGATTCTCATTTCCATTATTGATTATTTTGGCATGGCTACTTGTTGCAATATTTGCAGGGATATTACCGCTGCATCCTGATGCCATTATGTTGAATAAAATATTGATTGCCCCTGAGTTTCATGCCTGGCTGGGTTATGACGATCTTGGGCGATCCATTGCAGAGCGTTTGATCCTGGGTGCGAGAACATCATTTTTGGTGGCGATGTGTGTAGTTTCAATTTCATTTGTTACAGGCATTACTGTTGGTGTGCTGGCCGCCTGGTTTGGCGGATGGTGGGACAAAATGACAGTCCTTGTGATCGATATCTTTATCGCATTTCCGGGCATATTATTGGCTATTGCGCTTTCCGGGTTGATGGGCCCCGGCATCATGAATGCGGTGGTGGCCTTGTCTGTTGTTGGCTGGGTAGGTTTTGCCAGATTGGCCAGGGCACAAACATTAACCATTAAACATCGCGAACATGTGACAGCGGCACAAGCCCTGGGTACTGACACAGCAAGTATTGCGATACGTCATATATTACCGTTGATAATGGCACCGTTAATCATTGAAGCAACCTTTGCCATTGCCGGAACCGTTATCGCCGAAGCCGGCCTGTCGTTTTTGGGGCTTGGTGTACAGGCACCGGACCCATCATGGGGCAGTATGATTAGAGATGGCACACGCTTTATGTTGGTTGCGCCACATATGGTTTTGGCTCCCGGCATGACAATCCTGCTGGTGGTATTATCTATAAACCTACTCGGTGATTCGCTACGAGATAAAATGGATGTCAGATCAAAAGCTTAAACACACAAAATGAATTTTTTTCGTAATCATTCTCTGGAGAGTTGTTCATGTCATTAGGGCCCATCATGATGGATCTGCGTGGAACCACGCTGGAAAATGATGAGAAAGAACTATTGCTACATCCTTTGGTGGGCGGTGTTATTTATTTTTCTCGTAATTATGAATCACCAGAGCAGATCGCTGCGCTTTCAAAAGAGATTCATGGGCTACGTGAACCTCGTTTATTAATCGCTGTTGATCATGAAGGCGGGCGCGTACAAAGATTCCAGGATGGTTTTACAAGATTACCTGCCTTGCAGCTAGTCGGAGAATGCTATAGCAGTGATAAAAAAGCAGGTTTAAAACTTGCTGAAAAAGCTGGTTGGTTGATGGCCATTGAACTCAGGGCCGTGGATATCGATTTTAGTTTTGCCCCTGTGTTGGATGTCAGCAAGGGTGTCAGTCAGGTGATTGGCGATCGTTCTTTCCACAGAGATCCAGAATGTGTTGCAGAATTATCTAAGGCCTATATGCATGGTATGCGCGACGCAGGTATGGCTGCGGTCGGAAAACATTTTCCCGGACATGGTGCCGTGAAGGAAGATTCACATCTGGCGATACCTTTTGATAGAAGAAGATTTGAAGATATTCAGATGGATGACATGGTGTCATTTGAGCGCTTGATTCATGCAGGTCTCGCCGGGATTATGCCAGCGCATGTAATTTATCCTGAAGTGGATAACAAACCTGCCGGTTTTTCATCTATCTGGTTACGCAATATCCTGCGTCAGCAACTGGAGTTTCAGGGGATTATCTTTAGTGATGATATCAGTATGGCAGGTGCGGAAGTTGTTGGTGGCTATGTTGATCGTGCACATTGTGCATTAGAAGCGGGTTGCGACATGGTGCTTGTATGTAACAATCAGGACGCAGCGATTGAGTTGCTGGATAATCTCGAAGTAAATCCAGATCCGGCATCACAATCCCGATTAATACGCATGCATGGAAAACACGAGATTGATTTTGTGAAGTTGAAAAATGATGAAGCATGGCAAGCTGTCTCAACAGAGATCACTGGCCTTGTTGTGGAACCTGAGTTGGCGCTAGGTGATGATGGTATAGCGTGATGATGCGATACAGACATAGCAAAATACTTCGGCTGTTTGCAGCAGTTGTTCTGGTCTTATTCTCGAACCTGATATCCGCTGCAGATGTTCAGCATAAGCTGACAAATGCAGATTGTCGTGTTATCGAAGCAACATCTTCTGACTCAAATTCTATCGCGAAATTTAGCGATGCCTTACTCTGGAAGGTGTCAAAAGCAGGGAGTTCTTCCAGCTATATTTTCGGGACCATACATGTGTCTGATCCGAGAATTACGAATATACCTGAGGTAGTTAAATCTGCCTTGTCTAACTCGGACACATTTGTGATGGAGGCCTTGCCGACACCAGAAGAAGCGTTATTACTTTCGCAAATGATGTTTTACGCGGATGGTACAACCTTAAAAGATTATCTGGATGATGAATTGTTTCATCGCACCGCAAAAGTGCTTTCAGCTTTCCAGTTACCGATAGAAGCTGTGGTGGTGATGAGGCCCTGGGCAGCATTTCTTATAATGAATTACCCTGCGGATAATAGCATGCCGCTGGATTTGAAATTGTTTGAGATAGCCATGGGTCAGGGTGCAAAAACAGCTGGTTTGGAAACATTGAGAGAACAAGGTGCTGTTTTCAGTGAAATGGCACTGAAAGATCAGCTAAGATTACTGCTCGATACTGTTTGTAATTACACAATGGTTACTAAAGGTATTGAAGAAATGAAGCAGTTTTATTTAGCCAAGGATTTGAACGGTTTGCTAGCTGCTAGTGCGCAACATCCCTATGCAGATGAACCATTATATAAGGAACTGAATAAGAGGTTACTAACTGACCGGAATAAGTTAATGATTGATCGTATGCATCCATTTTTACAAAATGGTAATGTTTTTATTGCTGTCGGCGCGTTACATCTTCCGGGTGATGACGGCATCATAGAAAATTTAAATCAACAAGGTTATGAAATAACCGCAATTTATTAAATACGAAACAAGGTCTGATATTGATGGATATAGAAACAATACTAATTGAATTAAAGAATTACTTTAGCAGCAACTCATGGGTGGCCCAGGTGTTTTTTGTTGTCTTTCTCACGCTACTCATCAGTTTTCTGCAAAAGCGTGTTCTTGGAAAGTTACTTGTAAAGCTGCAAGAGACAGCCATCTATTGGGATGATGCCCTGGTTGATGCTGCGAGACGTCCATTAACTTTTTTAATCTGGATAATCGGACTCAGCTTTGCGGCCGAGATTGTCAGTAATGAAAGTGGTGCAGTGATCTTTGGAGCAATCGATCCTGTTCGTGATGTCGGCGTTATTTTTACGCTTGTATGGTTTCTGGTCAGGTTCATAGAACGTACAGAAAAAAACATCGTCCTGAAAAAAGAAGCCAGGGGTGAAGAAGTCGATCGCACAACAGCAGATGTGATAGCAAAGTTATTAAGAATATCCGTCATCATTACCGGGTTACTGGTGACGTTACAGACACTGGGTTACAGCATATCAGGGGTACTTGCCTTTGGTGGTATTGGTGGTATCGCCATTGGTTTTGCCGCAAAAGATCTGCTGGCAAATTTCTTTGGCGGTCTGATGATCTACCTGGATCGACCCTTTAATGTGGGAGACTGGGTCAGATCGCCGGACAGGGACATTGAGGGCACGGTCGAAAATATAGGCTGGCGACTGACCCGAATTCGTACTTTCGACAAACGTCCTCTATATGTACCGAATTCGGTTTTTGCAAATATCTCGGTTGAGAATCCTTCACGTATGACCAATCGTCGTATCAAAGAAACCATCGGCATCCGCTATGATGATGTAAGCAAGATGGAAACTATCATTGGTGATGTGAAGAAAATGCTGCAGAAACATGAAGATATTGATACGAACCAAACCTTGATAGTAAATTTCAATGAGTTCGCCCCTTCGTCTCTGGACTTTTTTATCTATACCTTCACTAAAACGACGAACTGGATACGGTTCCACGAAGTTAAGCAGGATGTATTATTGAAAGTCATCAGAATTGTTGAATCGCATGGTGCTGAATGTGCTTTTCCGACTTCGACTCTACATATTCCAGATGGGGTTACAATCGATCAGTCTTGATCTTATACCTGAACTCTGTAACCTGCATTTCCAGATAATTTGGGTATAAACATGATGGAAATCCAGTTCACAAAAATGCATGGTCTCGGCAATGATTTTGTTGTCATTGATAGCTTTGCGCAAGAGATTCAGTTGTCCGCCGAGCAAGTGCGATTGATTGCCGATCGTCACTTTGGTATAGGTTGTGATCAACTGTTGTTACTGGCTCCTTCTGACAAAGAAGGTGTAGACGTGCACTATATGATCTATAACGCAGATGGTGGCGAAGTATCTCAATGTGGTAATGGCGCAAGATGTGCCGCTGCCTATCTACGTGAGAATGGCCTGATCGACGGTCTGGCCGACGGAGACACAATCACTGCTGAAACTCGTGAAGGCATCATCACCATGACTTTGGAGGAAGATGATCTGGTCAGGGTCAATATGGGTGTCCCCAAATTGGCAGCTGCTGATATACCGATAGCGTCTCAGGAAGATACTGACCAGTATCGATTAGATTTGTCAGGTACAGAGATTACATTCACTGCGGTCTCTATGGGGAACCCGCACGCCGTGATTGTAGTGGATGATGTGTTATCAGCACCGGTATTAACCGTGGGGCCAGAAATACAACAGCAAACATTTTTTCCGGAAGGTGTGAATGTGGGGTTTATGCAGATTATTGATAGTGGCCATATCAAATTACGTGTCTATGAGCGGGGTGCGGGTGAAACATTGGCCTGCGGGAGTGGTGCTTGCGCCGCAGTCGTGGCAGGATGTATCAATTCCAGTCTGAATCAGGAAGTTGATGTGGCGTTGTCGGGGGGGCATCTTTTGATCAACTGGGCGGGGCAGGGTGAGCCTGTATGGATGACAGGACCAGCCACTTTTGTTTACAGGGGGCAGATATCGTTATGACGGTCGATAAAGACACAAATCAGGGGCAAGACGCAGGACCAGAAAAAGGAATGACTGAGGAAAAAGATACGGCACAGATTACACCATTAATATCAGCCAGAGATATTGCGGATTTTTTACACAAGAACACAGAATTTTTTAATGAGCATCCTGCGTTGCTTGGCGAATTGTCGTTACCACACAGCAATGGCGATGTGGTTTCACTGGTTGAAAGACAGGTCGCAGTATTAAGAGAGCAAAACAAGCAAACCAGCAAACAATTACATGAGTTGATTGAGATTGCGCGCCAGAATGAAGAACTGGCGAGGAAAATGCATCAGTTAGGTTTGACGCTGATGGACGCAACAGATCCCAAGGATATTTTTGCAACTTTATATGACAATCTATCCAAGAATTTTCATGCAGATTGCGTTGCCGTTCGTATTTTTGGTGACCCAGCTTTTATTGATTCTTTTGCAGGAGAAGAATTTGCTGGTAAGGACACCAAGGAAATCTCATTATTTAAAACCATGATCGAAACCAGACAATCCATATGCGGACGGATGAAGCACCAGCAGCAAGCATTTCTATTTGGTACTGAGGCTGATGAGATTACCTCGTCTGTCATGGTGCCATTACTAGGCTCGGGTTGGAGTGGGATAATGGCAATTGGTAGTTTTAACCCGGATCGCTTTGAACCGGGCATGGGTGTGGAACTGCTGACAAATATGGCCGAGGTTCTGAGTTTTATTCTAAAACCATGGATAGCCGAGACCTGAATCCTGTACCAAACCATGTGCCCATCCCCAGGCAAAATGGTTTCCGTTCGTCCTCAGTGATTGTTTAGCCCCGGATGAACGAGCAAGAAGCCTCAAGGATCGACCTGTTTCTGGGAACCTTGCAACATCTGTCTGAACATACCAGAAAATCCTACCAACGTGATCTCATGGTATTGCTCGAATTTGTTAACGCACAAGAGGTGAATCAATGGAAGGAACTGGATGGCCGTCAAATCCGTAGCTTTGTGGCCTGGCGACATAGACAAGGTATCGGCGGTCGATCCCTACAACGAAATTTGTCTGCAACGCGTGCCTTCTATCGTTATTTGATTGGCGAAGGTGTGGCACAACATAATCCTGCAGAGGGGGTGCAGGCTCCAAAATCACCGAAAAAATTGCCCAAACTGCTTGATGTGGATCAAGCTGCCCAGTTGCTTGAGATCGACGATAAAGATCCATTAGCGATTCGTGATAAGGCCATCCTGGAATTGATGTACTCCTCCGGTCTACGTTTGTCTGAACTGGTCATGCTAGATATCGATAGCCTGGATCTTACTGATGCCGTGGTCACGGTTGTTGGCAAGGGCAAGAAAACACGCGCTGTCCCTGTCGGTAAGCAGGCACGCATGGCGATTAAACAGTGGTTAAAGTGTCGTGACAAGATGGCGAATGATGAAGAGATAGCGGTGTTTGTCAGTCAACGAGGGAATCGTATTAGTTGCCGTTCGATACAACAACGTTTGAAACATTGGGCGATGAAACAAGGAATTACCAATCGTGTGAATCCACATATGTTGCGACATTCGTTTGCCAGCCATTTACTTGAATCAAGCGGAGATTTACGCGCTGTTCAGGAATTGCTTGGTCACGCAGATATTAGTACTACTCAGGTCTATACACATCTGGACTTCCAGCATCTCGCAAACGTTTATGACGATGCGCATCCACGCGCTCATAAGAAGAAATCATAAGCTTGATATTTACCGCATTAACCCCATTTCTAGTAAACTAGGCAGTCTTTAGTAGAATGCATCTTCCAGGGTACTCTGGCAGAAAAATCTGAATCAAATCAGGAGAAATTATTTGCAACAATTTAGAGGGACAACCATCCTCTCAGTTCGTAGGGATGATAGTGTGGTCATCGGTGGTGATGGACAGGTTTCAATGGGTGATACTGTCATGAAAGGTAATGCCAGTAAGGTAAGGAGACTGTATCACGATAAGGTTATTGCCGGGTTTGCAGGTGGCACTGCCGATGCATTTACCCTGTTTGAGCGATTTGAAGCAAAGCTTGAAAAATATCAGGGTCATTTGTTGAGATCCGCTGTTGAGCTCGCCAAAGACTGGCGCACGGATAAAATGTTACGCAATCTGGAAGCCATGCTTTGTGTGGCTGATGAGAATTTTTCTTTGATTATTTCTGGCAATGGTGACGTGATTGATCCGGAGGATAATATTATGGCGATAGGATCCGGTGGGGCCTATGCCAGGGCGGCAGCAATTGCCTTAATGGACAATACTGAAATGAATGCGCGGGATATTGTCGTCAATGGGCTGAATATTGCAGCCGATATTTGTATCTACACGAACCGCACACAAACCATAGAAGAACTTTCCCAGTAGAAAAAGTTTCAGTGACAGAAACTGAACAAATAATAAATCAAGGATTCAAATAAGTTGTATGAGTGAATTAACCCCGAAAGCAATTGTAAACGAATTAAATAAACACATAATCGGACAGGATGATGCCAAACGAGCAGTTGCCATCGCATTGCGCAACCGCTGGCGTCGGATGCAGGTCGATGAAGAATTGCGTAATGAGATCACCCCGAAAAATATTTTGATGATTGGACCGACAGGGGTGGGAAAAACAGAGATTGCAAGGAGACTTGCAAAATTAGCAGATGCCCCGTTTATTAAAATCGAAGCAACTAAATTTACAGAAGTTGGTTATGTAGGTAGAGATGTTGAATCAATCGTTCGTGATCTGGCGGACATCGCAGTGAAAATGACCAGAGATAGTGAGGTAGAGAAAGTCAGGGAACAGGCAGAGCACGCAGCGGAAAACAGGGTGCTGGATATTCTTTTACCAGGACCGCGTCGGTTTGCTAATGAACGCGTTGATGAGGAAGTGCAGACTGATAATACAACCAGAGAAAAATTCCGAGTTATGTTGCGTGAGGGCAAGCTCGACGACAAGCTTATCGAAGTAGAACTTAATGCACCCTCCATTGGTGTTGAGATCATGGCGCCTCCTGGCATGGAAGAAATGACTAGCCAACTACAGAGTATGTTTCAGAACATGTCCGGGAGCAAGAAAAGCACACGTGAATTACGCGTCAAGGATGCATTAAAATTTCTTAACGAAGAAGAAGCGGGCAAACTGGTTAACGAAGATGAAATCAAGGCCATCTCAATTGAAAGTGTAGAGCAGAATGGTATCGTTTTTCTGGATGAAATTGACAAAGTAACCCGTCGTTCAGAATCAAGTGGGCCGGATGTTTCTCGCGAAGGTGTTCAGCGTGATTTATTACCGTTGGTTGAAGGCAGTACGGTATCTACTAAATATGGCATGGTGAAAACAGATCATATTCTTTTTATTGCTTCAGGTGCTTTTCATTTGGTCAAGCCGTCAGATTTAATTCCTGAATTACAAGGGCGCTTACCTATCAGGGTGGAGTTAAGTGCACTTGGTGTTGATGATTTTGTGCGCATACTTACAGAACCAGATGCGTCACTAACAGAGCAATATGCAGCCTTGATGAAAACAGAGGGTGTGAATCTTTCGTTCTCCGAAGATGGGATTAAAAGAGCTGCCGAGATTGCCTGGCAGGTCAACGAGACAACCGAGAACATTGGTGCAAGGCGTTTGCATACCGTGATGGAAAGGTTACTTGAAACATTATCTTACCAGGCATCTGATCTAAACGGAGACTCCATTGTGGTTGATGCAGATTATGTCAATGATCACCTGGAAGAACTGGTGCAAGATGAGGATCTGTCAAGGTATATACTGTGATGAGTAAAGAATCACCACAACCAGAGTCAATCAATCTTCATCAAAAATCCAGAATCCTTGAGATAAATTTCAGCGATGGTCATAATTTTAAGTTGTCCTGTGAATTACTCAGGGTTTATTCGCCCTCAGCAGAAGTAAAGGGTCATGGTCCGGGGCAATCTGTATTACAAACAGGCAAGGAGAATGTTTCTATTACCAGGATTGAGCCTGTTGGACATTATGCTGTAAAACTGATTTTCGACGATGGGCATGAGACCGGTCTGTATTCATGGGCTTATCTCTATGAGCTTGGCGAAAATAAGGATGCACTGTGGAAAGATTACCTGCAGGGGCTCAGTGATGCTGGCCATCAACGAAAGGGCACATCTTAAAATGCGCCCTTTTGAAAACATGATTGTTTTAATGAAATGAACAGTAAAACGACAGACTTTGGTTATCAAAAAGTTGCTTCGGAAGATAAAGCAAGTCTTGTTTCTGAGGTGTTTCGTTCTGTCGCTGGCAATTACGATTTAATGAATGACTTGATGTCGTTTGGTACACACAGACTCTGGAAGAGACATGCCATAAATTTATCGGGCATTAAAAAAGGTCAGTCAGTGCTGGATGTGGCTGGAGGCACAGGCGACCTGTCTAAATTATTTCATCAGCGCGTAGGCAAAGAAGGAACCGTATTGATGTCTGATATCAATAGTGCCATGTTGCTTGAAGGTAGGGATAAATTAATTGATGCAGGCATTGTCTCCGGGATTGATTATGTGCAGGCAAATGCAGAAGTGCTTCCATTTGCAGATAATAGTTTTGATTGCATTAGTATTGGATTTGGACTGCGTAATGTGACCGATAAGCAAAAGGCGATCAATTCCATGTTTGAGAAGCTGCGTTATGGTGGTTGTCTAATCATTCTTGAATTTTCCAAGGTAGAGTTGGCCTCATTGGCAAGCATCTACGATAAATATTCATTCAAGGTGATTCCGAAGATTGGAAAGTTTGTAGCTAAGGATGAAGCCAGTTATCAATATCTGGTTGAGTCAATTCGTATGCATCCTGATCAGGAAACATTAAAGGGCATGATTGAAACAGCAGGGTTCTCCAGAGTCGAATACTTCAATCTGATGGGCGGTGTTGTTGCGATACACAGGGCTTACAAGCTTTGAGTGAAAATATGAAACCAGATAATCGTCAAATCGTAATACTTGATAGCGCCGAAAAGATGGTGAATAAACTGTTGTCTCTGGATGAAGAGACACTGGATGCTTTGGCAACATTGGAAGGTGATGTTGTTGAGATTGGTGTCCTGAATACAGACATCAGATTATTTATATTACCTTCGGCGAGGGGGCTCGCATTAAAGTCAAAATATGAAGACAAGGCAGATGTCTCGATAAAAGGGACCCCTGCTGCCTTGCTAGGGATGATTACTGCTGAAAGGGTTGGTGCAGGTAATGTCGAAATCATTGGCAATGTTGGACTGGCCCATAAACTTCAATCAACTTTGAAGAATATGGACATTGATTGGGAAGAATATCTATCACAAATCATAGGGGATATTGCCGCCCATAAAGTGGGTAATTTTGTAAGGGATATTAGCCAGCTTGCGAAAGCGTCTGCCAGGACGATTGGTATGGATATCAG
>JAKZTI010000091.1:0-6566 GCA_047517145.1 Gammaproteobacteria bacterium | reverse complement strand
CGCCCCCCGTATCCTCGGATCGAAGGCATCACGTACTGCATCAGAAAACAGATTGGCAGCCAATACCAGAACGAACATAAAAACGAAGGCAGCTGCTAATGACCACCAGACAATCGGTTCCCGCGCCATTTCCAGGCGCGCACTATTGATCATATTGCCCCAACTATGCATGCTGGGGTCGACACCGATATTGATATAAGACAGCACGGCCTCAGCCAGTACCAGGCCACTGAAATCCAGCACGATCGAAATCATTACAATATGCATCACATTCGGTAATAAATGCCGCAGTATGATGGTGAAATCACCTACACCAAAGGCTTGAGCGGCCTGTACATAATCAACCTCTCTTAGCTTCATGGTCTCGCCTCTTAGCATTCGGCAAAGCCCTGTCCAACTGGTGATCCCCAAAATGATACAGAGAAACAATAGACGCATGTCCGCACGTTGTTCCAGACTGACAAAATCATCCGCATGATTTGCCATATAAACCTGCAACATCAAGATCGCTGCTGCAATCAATAAAACACCGGGAATAGAACTGAGCGTGGTATAGAGATATTGAATCACATCATCTATCCAGCCACGAAAATAGCCCGCCATCAGGCCCATTAGTACAGCAAAGGGCAACATTACCAGTGTTGTCAATGTGCCAATGACCAGGCCAGTTCTGACACTTTTGAGAGCCTGGTAAAAGACATCCTGTCCAATCTTGTCCGTGCCAAGAATATGATAATAATTTGAAAGCGTCAGTGAGACAGTCAGGGTAACAAGTACAACACCCAAGGTGAGATGAATAACCTTCCAGGGAACGTCATTCTGTTCGAGCATACTATGCAAGACATCCTTAAATGAGCTTTTTCTACGACACTTGATCTTGAAAATAATTGCCGCTGAAACAAAAAACCAAATGATCAAACCATAAAATAATCCTGTCAGTGATTTCAATACAATATCGATTATTCTCTCTTGCTCAGGATCATCCAGGTGCGCACCACCATAATCCAAGCGAGGATATTCACGTGTTGTCGATCCGTCTGCCAATTCAATAACTTCTTTAGAATAAGCACGTGATGCAAACGGCGCAGAATAGGTTTTTTCATCCTGTGCTCGTAAATGAGTGATTGCAACATCGAGCACACTTAATACTTTTGTTGAATAAATTGTCTGTTTTGAAACCTGTGCCTGTTGATGATTCACACTCTCAAGTCTTGGATGAAAATGAACTGAATCCATTAAGCCAATCAGAAGGTAGAAAAACAAGATTACTGCGGATGCCATGGCCATTGGATTCCTTGCCACCGTTCTCCATGGCGCTCGAAGATGTTCCTGCCCGCGTGCATACCAGGCAAAGCTGAATACCATCACCAGCAGTAAAAGCACAAGAGCATCTGTAATGAATAATACTGGCATTGTTTATTGCAACCTGATTCTGGGATCAACCAGGGTGTACGAAATATCCGTCAGCAACAAACCAATGATATAGAGCACTGAGCCTAAAAAGACCATGGATCTGACAATTGCGAAATCCTGGCTGCTAATGGCATCGATGGTATAGCTACCCAGACCCGGAATGGAGAAGAATGATTCAGTAATCAATGAGCCCATAAATAACAATGGCAATATAACAACCACACCGGTAAGAATTGGAATCAGTCCATTCCTCAATACATGACGATAAAGTACAACGTTTTCTGATAAACCTTTCGCCCTCGCAGTACGAACATAGTCCTTGTTCATTTCTTCAAGGAATATGGTTCGGTACCAACGTGTACTGGCACCGATACCACCGACCAAACCAACCAGCACGGGTAAAACAATAAACTTTATCGAGTCGAGCCCGATGTCATATCCGGAAATAGGAACCAGATGAAACAGTTTGCCAATAATAAATTGTCCACCAATGATGTAAAACAATCCTGAGACAGACATCATCATCACACAGATCACGACACCCCATATGTCGAGATAGGTTGCGCGAAAAAAAGAAAGTGTCAGACCAAAGGCGATGTATGTTAACAATCCAAGAAAAAGACCTGGTAATGCAATTGAAAGACTGGGCCACATACGCTGACTAATATCGTAACTGATGTCCCGACCGCTGTCGGAACGACCAAAATCAAATACAAACAAACGCACTGAGTTCTGGAAGAAGATCGTGTTGGTGATTTTATCGCTGCCATCTGCTTGCGAATTCCAGAGCACGGGTTTATCGTAACCACGTTCGTGCTTCCACTTTTCTATCGCCTGTTCCGTCACCCGCTTCTGACCAAGATGCATACGCGCCATATCATCCGGCGTATTTACAACAAAAAATAAAAGAAAAGTAATTACATTCACGCCAATTAAAATGGGAATAGCGTAAAAAAATCGACGAATAATATACGCCGTCATAGAGCCGCCGACCTTTCTCTACGTTTATGATAAAGAATCGCAGGGATGATACTCAGGCACAAAATAATTATGAGTGATATTACAGGCCACCAGACAGGCTGGTTCCACGACTCGCGTTGCGCTTTGCGTTTAACTGGATCGATACGTTTATACTTTAATTTATTATTTGCCATTAGGTTTGGCTTGGCATTTTTATACCAGTCGTGATGTAAGGAAAATGCAACGGGATGATATCCCCATAGCCAGGGTGATTCTCTTCGCACAAGCTCAACCATCCGATCGATAATCAATTGCCGTGCTTCGCCATTACTGATATTTTTCATTTGATCAAACAGTTGATCAAACACCTCGTTCCTGTAATTGGAGGCATTCTCACCATTAATTCCAAACTTGGCATTGGGGCCATAAAGCAAGAACATAAAATTCTCCGGGTCTGGATAATCTGCATTCCATCCCCATTGATATATCTGTGCCGTAGCTTTTAACATTTTATCCTGAAAGCGGTTGTAATCTGTCGCCCGAATCACCAGCGTAATCCCCAACTTGTTAAACTGTTTACGTAACCAGTCGAAATTTGCCTTGCTGCCTGGGCCCGCAGCAGGCGTGTCCAGATAAAGCACCAGGCCTTGACCAGATTCAGCATCCCTGCCCCCGGGATATCCGGCCTCGATCATAAGCTGTTTCGCAACATCAATTGACTTACGCCTGGCCTTGCCATTGACCCAGTCATAAACATAAGGATTTATACCCGCTTCACCTGTTTTGTATCCGAATATGCCCGGAGGCAATGGCCCCTGTGCCGAGATGCCACGACCATTGGCAAAAATGCTGATAAATTCCTCAAAATCCACGGCAATGGCAATAGCTAGTCTTAACAACCGGGCACGCTCGCTTTCTCCGCCAACAATTTCATCACGCATATTAAACCCGGTATAGAACGTCGAAGTCGTTACTGCGGTCATTAACTGAATATCTTTGTCTTGCATCTCCTGCGTTAAAGCTGCTTCACCCTGAGTATTAAATTGCACCGCCTGGTCAAAACTATCAGAGGCAATGCCCGAAGTGTCGTAATAGCCCTGCAGAAATTTATTCCATGTAGGAATAGATTCCTTTTCCAGACTGAAGATTGCCTTGTCAACGAAAGGCATGACTTTGCCGGCATCTTCTAACAAACCAAGTGCCGCATCATTTTCTTCACCTGCTTCCGGAAAGGTTTCACCACGGAAATTTGGATTCCTGTCGAGCACCATTCGACGATTCGGATTATTCTCAGTGAGCATGAAAGGGCCTGTGCCTATTGGGTACCAGTTCAGCGTGATATTCCGATCAGACATTCCGGCTTGTGAATAAAACAAATCAGCCTCCCAGGGCATAGGCGCGAAAAATGACATGGAAAGCCAGTATAGAAATTGAGGGTATTTCTCTTGCAGAATAATTTCGAAGCTTGTTTCATCAATAACTCTGGCACCCTCAAGATCATATTCCCGTAGGTCAATATATGATGGGGTTTCTTCTTTCGATGTTTCAAATTCTTCTTCGAGTTGCTCGCTGAGTTCGGACAGACCCAGAATATACTGACTCATCAGGCCAGCAATAGGTGAGTGTATCTTTGGGTGTGCCATCCGTTTAATCTGATAAACATAATCTGCGGCGGTTAATACTCTTGTGCCTGTTTCCTTGAAATCAGAGAGTGTATGGATACCTTTTAGATCACTCTCTTCAAGATTGTGATAAATGTAATCACCCGTTTTCTCTGTGGCCAGTGCTGGGTGCGGTTGATATAGCACACCCGGTTTAATCGTTATTCTGTAAATTACCTTTGAAATATTTTCCGGTGGCGCATCTTCTTCAATAATATTTCCTTCGCTATTCTGATAAACAGGCACTGGCATTTCAGTTGCCGTTAATGGTATCAATTGATATGGCCGCTTTAGAAAATGATATTGCAGGGGTGATTCGTAGATTTGTCCAAGGAATACATATTCATTAGAGCTATATGAACGTGCAGGATCCAGGTGTTTGGGTCTTTCTGAAAATGTGTCGTAATAAATATTCCTGTCGTTTTCGGCAGCTGGATACGGGTTATTCAAAGATGAATCTGAACAGGCTGAAATTAAACCGAACGCAAGCAACAGAAATATTCGATAAGCAGTATGCATTTAATCTATTTTCATTTTGAAATGTAAAATATGACGGTATTTCTGTCTTGCATGTTTAACATTCATATCCTGATTTCATATTCTGGTTTGATTCCATATATAGAAGAAACATGATCATACTATAAGTGATTCAATATAGTATTATTCAGCTTATGTTTGGGCTGTGTTTTTCAGGCCACTCCGATTCCTGTAAACTTTGAGGGCCTGCGGAGAATCAGGTTCCTTTAAATAGTCTAAAGAATTGTAACCATGGGATTTCAACTATGAGTTTATTAAAAGGTAAGCGCGCTTTAATTGTTGGTGTTGCCAGCAACCGTTCAATCGCCTGGGGAATTGCAAAAGCCATGCATCGTGAAGGTGCGGAATTGGCATTCACCTATCAAAACGATAAGTTGAAAGGTCGCGTTGAAAAATTTGCGGCTGAGCTGGGATCAGAAATCACCATGCCCTGTGATGTTGGTAGTGATGAAGAGATCAATAAAGTCTATGAAGAGCTGACAAAACACTGGGATAGCCTTGATATCCTGATACATTCGGCAGCATTCGCACCAAGGGAACAACTTGAAGGTGGCTATATGGACAGTGTTACTCGCGAAGGCTTCTTGATGGCCCACGACATCAGCTCATATAGCTTCGCTGCCCTGGGCAAGGCTGCCAGGCCAATGATGGCAGGAAGAAATGGTGCCATGCTGACTTTGACTTATATCGGTGCTGTACGCTCCATGCCTAACTACAATGTGATGGGCGTCGCCAAGGCCAGTCTCGAAGCCAATGTCCGTTATATGGCCTCTAGCCTTGGTCCTGAGAATATCCGTGTCAATGCTGTCTCAGCAGGTCCAATTAGAACATTGGCCGCATCAGGTATCAGTGGTTTGAAGGATTTTCTGCATCATGTTGAAGAAGCTTCACCGTTACGCCGGAATGTCACCATTGATGAAGTCGGTAATGCAGCTGCATTTCTGTGTTCAGATCTGGCCTCCGCAATCACTGGTGAAATTACCTATGTCGATTGTGGTTACAACTCTATCGGTATGAGCTAGTAATTACAGATAATGTCCCTTCAAGGTAATAACGGCCTGCTTTGGGCAATCCTCGCCGGTGCCCTGGGAGGTATATTCTCAGGCTGGTATTTTGGTGAAGCCATGTTGTCCATTGGCTGGCTTGGCACCCTGTTCCTCAATGCCCTGAAGATGACTATTGTGCCATTGGTAGTTGCTGCAATCATCACTGGCGTGACCTCGATGGGAGATATCCGCAAGTTAGGCAGGGTCGGTGGCCTGACCATTGTTTATTATGCCTCTACCACCGCATTGGCCGTTTTAATCGGCCTGATCATTGTCAATCTTATTCAGCCCGGCAGTGGTGTGGCAGAACTGAGTAATATGGTCCCGGAGAAAGCCTCTGAAAAGGTAGGCATGGGCTTTAAAGATATTATTCTTTCGCTGGTTCATCCGAACCTGTTGGGTGCCGCCGTTGAGAGTAAATTGCTGCCAATAATAGTCTTCTCGCTTTTCTTTGCAGCCGCCTTAACTACGATTGGTGATAGAGGGATACCTGTCATACGTTTTTTTGATGGGCTCAATGAAGTCATGATGAAGCTCGTGATCTGGCTCATGTATCTTGCCCCTGTAGGCATATTCGCCCTGATTGCTGCTCGACTGGGAGCTGCAGGTGGTGGCGAAGCCTTCTGGAGCGAAATCACTTCAGTCGGCTGGTACTGCGTCGCGGTGGTACTCGGTTTATTTATACACTTCCTACTCTTGATTGGCATCCTGCATTTGTTTAGTAATCACGGCATGTCGTATTTAAAACAGATGATGCGGGCGCTATTGACCGCATTTGGCACGGCCAGCTCTTCCGCAACCTTGCCATTGACAATGGAATGTGCGATTGAAGCTGATGTAGATAAACGTGCAGTCAAGTTTGTCTTACCACTGGGTGCTACTGTGAACATGGATGGAACAGCATTGTATGAAGCTGTTGCTGTCATGTTTATTGCCCAGGCTTATGGAT
>JAKZTI010000090.1:0-3140 GCA_047517145.1 Gammaproteobacteria bacterium | reverse complement strand
GCTGAATTATGAAAGGCCGCGTTAATAAAATAGCGCGGCCTTTTTCATTTTAACCATGGATGGTCTTATGCCGAGAAGGACAGGATGTCCGAGAACGGCGCTTGACCATGGATGGCTTTATGCTTCAGACCACATGGAAGTGTGAAAGTAGCGCTTGAACATTAATAACAATAGCTGTTTGTAAAGAAAAAAGGGATTAAAATATTGAGCAAAAGACGTGTAGTAGTCACTGGACTCGGCTTGTTAACACCTGTTGGCAATGATGTCACAGAGACCTGGAATAATATTCAAAATGGTGTCAGCGGCATAAGTTTAATAGAGCATTTTGATACATCTGATTTTTCTGTTCATATTGGTGGCTCTATCAAAAATTTTGATGCCTCAGATTATATTCCTCGCAAGGAAATGAAAAAAATGGATCCCTTTATCCACTATGGGATGGTTGCAGGGAGTCAGGCCATTGAAGATTCTGGCCTGGAAATTAACGATGAGAATGCGCACAGAGTTGGTGTTGCCGTCGGATCAGGCGTCGGAGGCCTGGCAGGCATCGAAAAATGTACTGAACAATTCCTGAATGGTGGTCCTCGCAAGATTTCCCCGTTCTTTATACCAAGCAATATCATTAATATGATTTCAGGCAACCTTTCTATAAAGTACGGTGCTAAGGGCCCTAATTTTGCCATCGTCACAGCTTGTACAACAGGAACGCATAATATTGGTGATGCCGCCAGATTAATTGAATATGGTGACGCCGATGTCATGATTGCAGGTGGTGCAGAAATGGCAACTTCACCGACATGCCTGGGTGGTTTTGCCTCGGCAAAGGCATTATCAACACGTAATGATGATCCAGAAGCCGCAAGTCGACCATGGGACAGGGACAGGGATGGCTTTGTCCTTAGTGACGGTGCTGGTGTGCTGGTCCTGGAAGAGTATGAACATGCAAAGAAACGCGGTGCGAATATCTATGCCGAACTGCTTGGTTATGGCATGAGTGGTGATGCCTATCATATGACTGCCCCCTCGGAAGACGGTGATGGTGCTGCTCGTTGTATGCAGAATGCAATGAATAATGCAGGTCTTAATCCTGAACAGATTGATTATATCAATGCCCATGGGACTTCTACTCCCGCGGGTGATGTTGTAGAAACACGGGCACTGAAAAGAGTATTTGGTGCTAATGCAGGCAATCTTGCCATCAGTTCAACCAAATCCATGATAGGCCACTTGCTAGGTGCCGCAGGTGGTGTAGAAGCTATCTTTTCTGTACTCGCGCTACGTGATCAAGTTGCACCACCAACGATTAATCTGGACAACCCTGATACGGAATGTGATCTGGATTTTGTGCCACATGAAGCACGACAAATGAAAATGGATATTGCCTTATCAAATTCATTTGGATTTGGAGGTACTAATGGGACGTTGATATTCAGGCGAGCTGAATAACTAATAAATAGCCCAGACAAACATCATGTTTCTCTTGAATGGACAGAGTGCAGACAGCATAGATCTTCTGGACAGAGGTTTACATTACGGTGATGGCCTGTTTGAAACGATTGCCGTAATCAATGAGCAACCGCTTTGTTGGGCCAAACATCTTCAACGATTATTATCAGGATGTACAAGATTGAAGTTCGATTTCAACGATGCCGAACTTCTTGAATCAGAAGTTATTTCTATTTGTAAAAATGTTGATCGGGCCGTTCTAAAGATTACAGTCACTACTGGTATTGGGGGCAGGGGCTATAAAAGAAGCAGCACAGAATTAAAACCTACCCGGCTACTGGCAATACATCCCTGGCCGGAATATCCGGACAATTATTCAACACAAGGAATACAAGTCCACCTGTGTTCTAACAGATTAGGGCACAATCCTGGGCTTGCAGGTATCAAACATCTCAATAGGCTGGAACAAGTATTGGCTCGTAATGAATGGGACGATGGGAATACGATGGAAGGATTGATGATGGATATCGATGACAATGTCATTGAAGGCACCATGAGCAATCTATTCGTAGTTTATCCAGACAAGAAATTAATCACATCAGATCTTTCTCTCTGTGGCATTCAAGGAATAGTGCGACAATACATATTGGATAACTGTGCAGAGTTGGCTTACACAAGTGACGTGAAAAAATTATCACTGGATGATGTTTATGCTGGCAGTGAAATGTTCTTTTGTAACAGTATCGCAGGCATCATGCCAGTAAGACAGTTAGCAAACCATAAATTTCCTTCGCAACTTGCTGCAAATGAGATCAAACAATTTCTGATCTCACAGGGAATCATCGCGCCATCGTGAAGCGTGTTTTTACATGGCTATTTATCCTGTCATTCATTTCAGGGGGGATAACGGCATGGTGGTTTTGGCGCGATATGCAGTTGCAGTTGGACTCACCCCTTAACATTGAGACCGGCACGGCCATTAGTTACACCATTAAACCAGGCATGAACCTGAAAATAATTGGTGAGGATCTGGTACAGCAGGGGCTATTGGAACACCGATACTATTTAATTCTGGAAGGCCGTCTACAGGGCAGTGAATCAAGACTCAAGGCAGGGGAGTACCTGCTACATCCAGGGACAACACAACGGCAACTGCTAGAACAATTCGAAGCAGGCAAAGTCGTACAACATTCTCTGGCCTTGATAGAAGGTTGGTCATACAAGCAAATAATGCAGGCGGTGAGTAGTAACGAAGTGCTGATAAAGACCCTGCCTGACACCGACAGCAAAACACTGATGTCAGCATTGGGCTATGCTGACGTGCACCCGGAAGGTCGTTTTTTTCCTGATACCTATCATTTCCCGTCTGGCATGACAGACGTAGAATTTTTGCAACGAGCGTATGAAAAAATGCTAGTTGTCCTGGATGAAGAATGGCAGCAAAGAGCAAAGGGCTTACCTTATATGACAGTTGATGAAGCATTAATCATGGCCTCCATTATTGAAAAGGAGACTGCGGTTGCAAATGAACGTGCCGCAATAGCTGGCGTGTTTGTTAGAAGATTGCAAAAAGGCATGAAATTACAGACCGATCCAACAGTAATTTATGCCATGGGGGAGAATTACAACGGCAATATACGGCGCAAGGATTTAAAAACGGATTCGCCGTACAATACCTATGTATTTTCAGGCTT
>JAKZTI010000089.1:0-10104 GCA_047517145.1 Gammaproteobacteria bacterium | reverse complement strand
GAGATTAATTGAACTACTCAGCATCCGTAATAAATTAACAAACTATTTTATTGATAATCCCCCTGATGTGTTTATCGGCATCGATGCCCCAGAATTTAATTTAACTTTGGAAGAGAAATTACGCAGTAAAGGTATTAAAACGGTACATTATGTCGGCCCATCTGTCTGGGCGTGGAGAGCATATAGAATAAAAAAAATATCACGCGCAGTTGATCTCGTGCTGGTATTGTTCCCATTTGAACTGCCTTATTACGATAAAAACAATATTAAAGCACGATTTGTTGGTCACCCACTCGCGAGTCAATTAAATATAGCGTCTGACAAAAATGCTATAAGGGAAGCGCTTGGCTTACCCAGAGATAAAACTATCATTGCATTGATGCCGGGAAGTCGCCAAATCGAGTTGAATCAACTTGTATCAATATTTCTACAAACGGCATTATTGTGTCAGAAGCAACATAAGGACCTTCACTTTGTCACTAATCTAGTTGATGAACGTTCCAGGGAATATTTCCTCAACTCACTTAATGAACTTTGCCCGGAATTACCTGTTTCAATCTTTACGGGTGATTCAAGACGTGTCATGCAAGCCAGTGATCTTTTATTACTTGCTTCTGGAACAATAACGTTGGAGGCCATGTTTTTAAAAAAACCTATGGTCGTCGCATATCGAACTTCATGGTTAACCTATCAGATAATTAGGAGGCTCGCACGTGTTCCATATGCTGCACTGCCTAATTTATTGGCGGGGAAATTGCTTGTGCCGGAATGTTTACAATATGATTGTACGCCAGAAAAACTCAGTACCGAATTATCAACCTGGTTAAACGATAAGCCTGCAGTCGATAAATTAAAGTCCGAATTTGATGTAATACATCAAGATATGATTCAACAAAAACAATACTCAGCTGTTGATGCAATTGCGTCATTAATATCAAACTGAAAGAGTGCCAGATTATATGGAAAATTATGAATCTATTAATGATGAGATAATGGCTGGTGTCGATGAGGCAGGAAGGGGCCCTCTGGCTGGTCCGGTCATTGCTGCTGCTGTTATTCTGGATCCTGAAAATCCTGTACAAGGCTTGATGGATTCAAAGAAAATCAGCGAGAAAAAACGTAATATTCTGGCAATAGAGATACGGGAGAAGGCATTGGCCTGGGCGATTGGCCGGGCCGAGCACGATGAAATTGATTCAATCAACATACTACAGGCGAGTTTGTTGGCAATGAAAAGAGCGATTGAATCACTGTCAATCAAGCCAGAACTGGTTCTGGTTGATGGGGTGCATTGTCCAGATATTATTTATAAAGTGGAAGCTATCATCAAAGGTGATAATAAAGTCCCGGCAATATCGGCAGCATCGATTATTGCTAAAGTAGCCAGGGACAATGAGATGATAGCATTGGATAGTCAATACCCAGGATATGGATTCTCTCGACACAAAGGTTACCCGACAAAGATGCATGTAAATGCACTAAAAGAACTGGGTGTTTCATCAATACATAGAAAAAGTTTTGCTCCGGTAAAACAGTTGCTGGAATAATTAAAATCAAATTTGAGGATTTTGGTGAAAGATAGTTTCGTACATTTACATGTTCATTCCGAGTATTCACTTGAAGATGGTCTGATAAGAATAAATGAGCTTGCCAATAAGATTGCCGAAGGTGAGCAGCCAGCCGCTGCACTCACAGAACAGGGGAACCTTTTTTCTGCTTTAAAATTCTATCGTGCTGCTCATAAGGCAGGTGTTAAGCCAATCATTGGTGTTGAGCTTCGAATATACGAGAACGATAATTATAAAGAGTCCAGTAGACTGGTTTTGTTGTGCCAGAATTATCAAGGGTATAAGAATTTAAATTATTTAATCACGCGTAGTTATCAGGAAGGGCAATATCAAGGCGTTGCATTTATTCAAAAAGCATGGATAAAGGACCATGCTGAAGGTTTGATTGCACTTTCTGGAGCACAACAGGGAGATATTGGTCATGCATTACTTGCGGGTAATTATAATCATGCCAAAGATCTTCTGAGTCAGTGGCAAATGATATTCCCGGACAGGTTTTATCTGGAACTGCAAAGAACGAATCATCCAGGGGAAAATGATTATATCTACGCTGCTGTTGAGTTGGCGACCGAGCTAAATGCGCCTGTCGTTGCGACAAATAATGTCAGGTTTCTGCTAGAAGAGGAGTTTGAGGCGCATGAAGCTCGAGTGTGTATCCATCAGGGTTATACCTTAAGTGATCCGAGACGACCAAATCTTTATAAAGTCGAGCAATACTTCCGTTCAAGTGACGAGATGATTGAATTGTTTTCTGATATACCGGAAGCCATTGAAAATACTATTGAGGTCGCCAAACGTTGTAATCTCGAATTGACCCTGGGTGAAAATTATTTACCTGATTTCCCGGTTCCGGATGGTTTCAATCAGGATGAATGGCTGGTTCATAAGGCTAAGGAAGGACTGGGACAGCGACTGGTGATCGAGGAAGATGAAGATCTTCGTGAAATTCAGGAGGTCTATCAGGAAAGGCTGGAGTTAGAACTTGATGTCATCATAGAGATGGGTTTTTCTGGCTACTTTCTCATCGTGGCAGATTTTATTCAATGGGCAAAAGATAATGCTATTCCAGTAGGTCCTGGTCGTGGTTCGGGTGCAGGATCGTTGGTTGCTTATGTACTTGGTATTACCGAACTCGATCCTCTTCAATATGACCTGCTGTTTGAACGTTTTCTTAATCCTGAACGTGTTTCTTTGCCCGATTTTGATATCGATTTCTGTATGGAAAGGCGTGATGAAGTCATCAATTATGTCGCACGAAAATATGGTCGCGATCGTGTCTCACAGATTATTACCTACGGTAGTATGGCTGCCAAGGCAGTGGTCAGAGATGTTGGGCGTGTATTAGGCTATCCATATGGTTTTGTCGATCAAATAGCAAAACTGATCCCTTTCGATCTAAACATGACTCTGGATCGTGCCTTAAAAGAAGAGGCTGACCTCAAAAAACGCTATAAAAATGAAGATGAAGTCAGTACCTTGATCGATCTTGCGCAGAAGCTTGAAGGGATCTCACGAAATGCAGGTCGGCATGCAGGTGGTATTGTGATTTCACCGGAACCGTTGACAAACTTTATGCCACTTTACTGTGAGCAAGGCTCAAATTCACCTGTATCACAATTTGATATGGGAGATGTTGAAGCCATTGGTCTGGTTAAATTTGACTTTTTAGGTTTAAGAACACTGACGATTATTGACTGGGCAATACTGGATATTAATCGTATAAGAAATGATGCAGGTAAATCCCCAATTGATATCAATCATATCCCGCTCGATGATAGAAAGACCTATGAACTGATTCGCAGGAATGAGACAACGGCGATTTTTCAGCTTGAGTCCGATGGCATGAAGAAATTAATCAAACGCCTGCAACCAGATGGTTTTGATGATTTGATTGCGCTGGTCGCCCTGTTCAGGCCTGGACCCCTGCAATCAGGGATGGTAGATGATTATATTGAATGTAAACATGGTAAGGCAATCAAATACCCCCATCCAAAGCTTGAACATATATTGAAACCGACAAATGGTGTGATCCTGTACCAGGAACAGGTGATGCAGATTGCGCAGGTTCTGGCTGGCTACACATTAGGTGCTGCTGATTTACTGCGTAGGGCCATGGGTAAGAAAAAACCAGAAGAAATGGCCAAGCAAAGAACAATATTTACAGGGGGGGCAATTGAAAATGGAGTAGAGGAAAGGGTTGCAAAGGGTATCTTTGATTTAATGGAAAAATTCGCAGGTTACGGTTTCAATAAATCACATTCAGCTGCCTATGCATTGATCGCTTATCAAACGGCCTGGTTGAAAGCGCACTATCCAGCATATTTTATGGCAGCTGTGTTGTCATCTGATATGGATAATACCGATAAAGTCGTCATGCTTCGTGATGAAGTTAAATCAATGAACCTCAAGTTGAAAGCGCCATCAATTAATCAAAGCCACTATAAGTTCACGGTTGAAAATGAGGATACCATCAGGTTTGGTCTTGGTGCAATCAAAGGTATTGGTGAAGCTGCCATCGGAAACATGATCGACGATAGAGAAAAAAACGGGAGGTTTATCGATTTGTTTGATTTATGTCGTCGAGTCGATCTGAGAAAAGTTAACAGACGCGTCCTGGAATCTATGATTCGTTCAAGTGCGGTGGATGAGCTAGGCCCCAGTCGCAGCCGTATGTATATAAGTCTGAATAAGGCAATTCGGATGGCAGAACAATCAAGCAGAAATACTCACAGTGGGCAGGATGATCTATTTGGTCTGTTTCCTGTTGCTGATAATAATGAAAATAATAGCTCGGAATTTCTGGAGGCTGATAATTGGTCAGATGATGAGAGATTAATTGGAGAAAAAGAGACTTTAGGATTTTATTTACAAGGTCATCCCATCATTAAATATGAGGCCGAACTTAAAGGCTTGATCGGTGCTAGATTAAAAGACATTAAAATAGGAAATAATGTACGTGTCGCCGGTTATATCCACAGGATCAGGACTCGATCGGGTAGTCGTGGGAAAATGGCGGAAGTGTTACTTGATGACAGGTCTGGTCGTGCCAATGTCACGGTATATTCAAATGTATTTCAGAAACACAGTGATGATCTGATTAAGGATCAATTGGTCATTATTGATGGCGAAGTCGTAGAGGATGACTTTTTCATGAGTGGCCTTTCAATCATCGCCAATGATATACATACACTGTCACAATTAAGAGATCGAGCAAAATTGAGGCTTAGATTAGGTAATCAAAGAGATTTTCGTCCTGAGATGAATTATTTGAAGGAGACATTGGCCCCACACTGTAGAGGTGCCAGTACTGTCAGTGTAGAATACACTAATGATAAGGGGCAATGTACCCTGGCCCTTGGAGACGACTGGAAAGTCAATGTTAGTGATGCTTTACTGGACTCCTTAAGAAGTCATCTTGGCATAGATAATGTTTTCCTGGATTATCACTAGTTATATTTCAGGTATCATTCAAATAAATAAACAGATAGCTGGATAGTATTGAATAATGAATTTTCTGGATTTTGAACAACCAATAGCAGAGCTCGATGCCAAGATTGAAGAACTGAGATACGTCGGCGACGACTCAGAAATAAATATCAATGAAGAAATCATGCGTTTACAGAAACGTAGTGATGAGTTGATAGAATCTATATTCTCTTCTTTATCAGCCTGGCAATATTCCCAGGTTGCAAGACATCCGCAGAGACCATACACCCTGGATTATATCGAGCGAATATTTACAGACTTTGAAGAACTACATGGGGAGCGAAGTTTTGCTGACGATCCTGCAATCGTTTGTGGCATTGCTCGTCTGGAAGGTGTTCCCGTTGCAATTATCGGGCATCAAAAAGGACGAGATACCAATGACAGGATCTACAGAAATTATGGGATGCCAAAACCTGAAGGTTATCGCAAAGCATTGAGGATCATGAAACTCGCTGAAAAATTTAAATTACCTGTGCTGACATTTATAGATACACCCGGGGCCTATCCGGGCATTGGTGCGGAAGAACGTGGGCAGAGTGAGGCGATTGCGAGAAATCTGATTACGATGACAGCATTAAAAACTCCGATTATCTCTACCATTATTGGAGAAGGTGGTTCAGGAGGCGCTTTGGCAATTGGTGTGGCAGATAAACTGTTTATGATGAAATACAGTACTTATTCAGTAATTTCACCAGAGGGATGTGCGTCAATCTTATGGAAAAGTGCCGATAAGGCAGAAGCAGCTGCTGAGGCAATGGGCATCACTGCCAGCAACCTGCAGGAACTTGGCTTAATCGATGAGATTATTGATGAACCCCTTGGCGCTGCACATCGAGATTATGACAAAACTTCTGAAGTGCTGAAAAAAGCATTGGTCTTGGGAGTCAAGGAACTAAAAGAATATACTATAGATGATCTGGTTAATAACAGACAAGATCGAATTAGACAATACGGTTGTTTTAATAATTGAATATTGTCAAATGTTCAATCCCTAATATGTTTAAGTCTTTATAGTCTTATCATGAGTTCTCACACACTTCAGTGCCGCAAGAAAATCAATCCTCATTCCAAACAAAGATAAAAGATATTCTCTCTGAATATCCGGATGCTGAAACATGCTGGATTGCATATAGCGGTGGACTGGATTCGCATGCGCTTCTACATGTGTTAGCAAGTATTCAAAATAAAATTAAACCAAAATTGATTGCTGTACATATCAATCATGGGATAAGTAATGATGCTGATTTATGGGTGAAGCATTGTCAAAAAATATGTGAAGATTACGAGATTGAATTCCAGACTTTTTCTGTAGATCTATCCCATAAGAGTGATAAAGGCACAGAAGCATTTGCCAGGGAAAAACGTTATAAAGTATTCGAAAATTTGATTAGCAATAATGATTTGTTACTTACAGCACATCATATGGATGATCAGGTAGAAACAATACTTCTGCAATTGATGCGTGGAGCCGGCCCAGATGGCCTGGTTGGTATGCCACAAGCGAGGGAATTCTCAAAAGGATTTTTACTAAGGCCCTTACTCGGTTACTCCAGAGAAGAGATTCACGATTATGCCTTAAGTGAATCGTTGAGTTGGGTTGAAGATGAGAGTAATAAATCAAATAAATATGATCGTAATTTCATGAGAAACAGAATTATTCCTGAATTACTCACGCGCTGGCCAGGTGCATTAAAGACAGTACGACGCGCGGCAAAACATCAAGCTGAGGCAAAAAGTCTCATTAACGAGATATCAACAAGTGATCTAGAGGTGGTCTGTGAGAGCAAATATACAAAAGTTAATATATCTGAGTTTAACAATCTATCTAGTATAAGGAAAAAGCATGTCCTCAGGGCGTGGATAAAAAAAAGTAAACTGGAAATGCCAAATGCCCGGATTATTGAGAATATAATTACAGAAGTTATCCACGCAAACACTGATAGAAATCCCTGTGTTAAGTGGAAAGGCGGCGAGATCAGGCGCTATCGTGGTCATCTGTATATTATGAAATCACTTCCGGCTCATGATGTGAAAATGAGTAAACTATGGAATTTTGAAGAAACACTTGATTTAACTTCTGGCTATTTAAAGGCTGTCTCTGGTAATGGCAGTGGCATCAAAAAGAATATGCTATCGAATAATACTGTTGAGATTAGATACAGGCAGGGAGGTGAACAAATAAGGCCATCAGGTCGTGTGGAAACACATGAGTTAAAAAAAATGTTTCAGGACCAGGGCATACTGCCTTGGCTTCGTGATCGTATCCCTTTAATTTTTTATGAAAATGAATTGATTGCCGTGGCTGATTTATGGGTTGAAAATAAATATGCTGCATCAGAGTCAGAAGCCGCATGGCAGATTATTTGGGAGTGGATAGTTGACTAGTAGTCTCTATGAATCTGCTTACGAGCGCATTACATGCACTAACATATATAAAAAAGCTCGTCGTCAGGAAGATTATAGTAATTCAGAATTAACTATGATAGAAAACAAAACATGACAGAGAAAACATTTTGAAAAAATTAGCTTGTATGGTCAAAAATATTTTTGGCCAATCTAGTAAATCTTCTGATCGAAAAATATATAGTAATGCTGGAAGTGCTGATCTTAGTGTGGATATGAGACAAAGAGAAAAAGCTATTTATGGCGAAGATAAAATCAAGCAACAGAAACTCTATGAAAAATGGGTAGTAAAAACATCATGGCATTTGAAAAGCCATGGGATTCCATTGTTATTATCAATAGATCCTGAGATATATTCTAACTCTACTTTTGATGAAACTACCGAACAAAAATATCAGGACTTATGGGAACATGCAAAACATTGCGTTGAACAAGATTTACTAGTCGTTTTGAATCGAGAAAGTCCGTCAGATGAATGGGAGGTAAAACCTGTTGATGTCTATAAATGGGCAGCAATCAGCCGTGTAGAACTTCCTGAGCAATTAACGAGCTTAATGGAATTCGTAATGATGTCATTGCTGTCTACAGTGAATGCCTCGAGTGAATTTGCAGGCGATAATAGCCAGAGTGAGGCCTCATATAATAGTGATAAAGAACACATTCTCGGTGCCGCATTGACAATGCTTGCTACTTTTCCAGATCAGTGCATGAATAAAAAAGGACAAGTGAGGGCTGAGAATATTGTTTCGTTAATTAATGAAAATGAGAGTAGATTGTTTTCAGAAAACACACCCGATTTATCTAAAACCGCTGCTATTGATCTTATTAATAAATGGATAAAGCTAGGCTCTTGTTGACAAAATTATTGTAAAATCAGTGTACAGAAGGGACCTTCGTATCCTGCATGACAGTTGATTCTTCAATTTGATAATCTGTTGGCATGAGCGTGAATCTGAGGTTGACGTCTCCAATTTCAATAATATCACCTTCTTTCAATTTATATCTGCCAATTTTTTCACTATTAACAAAGACACCATTAAGTGAATTTAGATCGATTAAGGTAAATTCATCGCCTTTGTCCCGATGAATTTCTGCATGACGTCTGGAAACGGAAGTATCCCGCAATGTAATTTCATTATTTTTACTTCGACCTAGTCGACAAGTCGTTCGGATAATCGGATGCCTTGCTTTTGTTTCATCCTGTGTTATCAGGAAAGCGTAAGGCTTGACTTCAGGAAAGTTTATGGTGGCCCCTTGATTCTTATTTTGTCTCCTTAGCATCATAAAAAAAGTAGCAATAGTTAGCACCATCAATACAAGCAGTGCGACAGGTATGACGTACCATAGCCAGGTTTCGAACGTATTCTTTTTTAATGGTTGCGTAACGATCTGGATAGGGGGGGCTGCTGAGGTTATAGCTTGCTTATTACTCTCATCGGAAGCAGATATTCTTTCTATTATGGTTGTTTGTGTCTGTATGACAGGGATAGAATTAAATTTAATAGACACGGGTAATATTACTGTCCCGATATCTGTTTCAAATCCAATTCTGATACTGGTCTCATCGTTTACTTTGTTATCAATAATATTGTGTAAAGGGACATTAAATTCCCCACCATTATCAAGACTGGTAAAAGGCTGATTCAAAAAATCAGCAGGGATATTGAACTGGTTATCAGCTTCTATATATATCCCACCAGTTTCTTCACTCAACCTCCTTAATGTTTGCAATGAAACCGATTGAGGAACAGACCTTGGATAGCCGATACTGGTAATAATAATTCCCGCTTTTTTTGCAGCATTAATAACATCATTGTGAAAATAAGCCTTATCTTCAGCCAGGCCATCAGAGAACAGGAATATTGATTTTCTATCAGCATCAACATCTCTGAATAGTGTGATGGCTTCAAGCATATTTCTGTACAGCTCTGTTGTTGAGCCAGTTGCTTTAAGATTATTTGCTGCATTATTTATAACCGAGGAATCAGAACCTATAGGGGCTTCTAATCTCAATTCTTTATCAAAACTTGCAAGCCCAAAACGGTGATATTCTCTAGATGATGATAATAGCTTGTTTATATGTTTGATATTTTTATCGATCACATTTTGTCGCGCGGGATCGCTGGTATCGACCAGAAACAATACCGCAGTGATACTACCTTTGCTTGGATAGCTTTTCCCTTCTTTCACAGGAAGAGTTGTATTGGCATATTCAGCTGTAATGGAAAGGACAGGCTCTGCATTATTATTTCGGTAGTGACAGGACAAACTCTGCAAATTTCTAGATTGATGGCATGAGATAGTCGTATCGCCATTAATTTGAGTAAGCGCATAAACTTGTGTTGTTACAGGCAATAGAAATAGCTGTAATAGGATAGAACTGAGATATTTTTTTGATTTCATCACGTAAGCCAATTTATTAAGAATAATATCATTTTAATTTATTTGTCGGGGAATAATGGGTCTGGGAGATCATAAAATTGTATATCCAAACTTTCCTGTCCTGTTTTTGAAGAATCAACCACTTCTTGCCTCATGGAGTCATCTTCCTCGTATTCTCCCAGTTGAGGGATGCCCTGGTCAATCTTTGATTGGGCACTGATAATTCTTTCGTGCAACAGATTTGAGTAAGGCAGTACGTATGCTC
>JAKZTI010000088.1:0-8077 GCA_047517145.1 Gammaproteobacteria bacterium | reverse complement strand
CCGCCACCGCCACCGCCGCCACCAGATGATCCACCACCGCCACTACCAGATGATGAGCCGGGTGCTGTAGAAGATGAAGCGATTGCACTGGTAAAAGAAGATCCGAGTGAACTGGTAAAACTACCAATGTTTGAATTGTTCCAGTGTGTACCGTGGTACCAGCTTGGTGAGTAACCGCCACTAGCTGCTTGTGCCTTGGCAAGTACATCAGCAAATGACTCGCCCCATTGTTGTTCAACATCAAGGGCCAGGGCGTATGGTAGATATTCTTCAAATAATTCCGGTGATCTCCCTTTAGGGTGTTTGAAATCCAGTTCATGCCGCTCTGCAATATCGATGTATTGCTTAAATCCTTCAATTTTATCTAATAGTTTCCGTCCGGCCAGCGTGGGCGCTTTTAGCAATTCATAAAAGAGCCAATTAATAATCGCTGCAATCAGCAAAACGAAACACATGCTGACTGATGTCAGCTCTGTTAACATATATAAACCAAATAGCTCACCGCCAATAAAAGGCAAAGCAAACAAGGTCATAAGAATGGCAGGGAGTGCAGAAAGGATTCCGTTTACATTAGACCAGAGGAGGTAAACCTGTTTAACTAATGAAAACACAGCAAATGTCCAACCGGTTAACCAGGCAATCATAAAGATAGCAGCGGGATTCATGCTATCAGGCTCCGAAACAATCGATGCTAAAAGCACAATAAAAGTAATAATAAGACCGACTGTAAAAAAAGCTGTATTTGTCAGAAAATAAATTTTTTCATAATTATTCTGCAGTGATAATTCATGTGCAGAAACGGCGCCACCAATACGCCGATGGTTTTTTTGTGTTAGCTTTATCTTGGTTACTTTACCTGAATCGTCAGCTTCTATGAGAACACCGCCAAGCGCCTCAATAAATTTCTTCATCAGGGGCGAATTTGCAATCAAATCGTATGTGGTATCTTTCTCAAAAAGTTTTTTGACGATAGCTGTTTCTCCAGGGGCCATTTCAATTTTTTCTTTCCCTATGAGTTCAAGTGAATAATCATCATCGTCTTCTTCAATTGTAAGAAACCCTTTTACCGCCAGATTGATAATGGCCGCAGCAAAACAGGCATTGTCATAACCCATATTTAATACATATCGCAAAGAGGCAGGAGAATAGCCGGTTGGTGGTTCATAGTGCGGAAAAATAACGCCTTTTTCTGGATCTTTACCGACTTTCAGCCAGATAATCCAGTAGTAAGCAAGCAGGATAATTAAACCTGTAAGGGCAACAATGAGAGAACGATTATCACTCAGAAGATAATCAATTTTTTCGGATGTCGTAGGTTCAGCAATATGACCTTTAGGCCAGGTAACAACGATAGTTAGGCCATGTCTATTCGGCAAGGTTCGTGTGGTTTCAAAATAGGCAGTTCCATCTGATTTGATCGTGGCTGAATAATTCTGATCTTTACTACCAGAAGCACCTGTATATCCTTCAACTTCAATTGAATCCCGGGGGATGATTTCAGGTAATCGTACAGTTGCGCTGGCTTTATCAATAGGGAAATCCCAATCGTTACCCGTTACATTCCAGTACAGCTCATCATGTTGATCAAAAAAACCAAGCTGGCGATTTGTTCGATAGGTGATTGCATATGTGTAATCACCTTTTTTTAGATAATGGTCCTTTTCCCCAATATAAATACGTATGCCGTTTGATTTATTTTCCGTGTGGAATTTTTCCGGGTTCCCATCACGTAAAACTTTAACGATTGAAAATCCTACATTGTATTTATTTCCCAAACGATCCTTGTAGCGGGTTGGAAAGTCACGATATATACCACGCCGTATTTTATTGCCTTCGGCATTAACCGTGATAGTCTCCGTGACAGTCATATCACCTTTTTCATCAACCACAATATCACTGTGATAACTATGTATGCGTTCCTCGGCCAGGGCAATCGTCGTGAATGTAAATAACAGTAACGTAATGAGTTGGCGCATAATTCTGTTTCCTTTTAAACTGCTTCGTCGAAATCAAAAAATTCTGCTGGTATAAATCGAAAAAACCTCGCAATTAGCATATCAGGAAAAGAATCAACACGAATGTTTAAATTACGCACTGTGCCATTGTAATAGCGGCGTGCATATTGAATATGATTTTCCACATCTGTCAGGTTTTTCTGTAAATCAAGAAACGACTGGTCTGCTTTCAGATCAGGATAGTCCTCGGCAAGCGCAATGAGTTGATGTAATTTTGTACTTAATTCGCCTTCAATCTGTCCTTTTGTTTCAATGCCGATAGCATCTTCACTTTCAGATCGTAGCGTCGTGATAGCACTTAAAGTTGAGCTTTCGTAAGCGGCATATTGCTTAACAGCATCAATCAGTTTTGGTATCAGATCATGTCGGCGTTTAAGCTGAACATCAATATCACTCCATGTAGCCAGCACCCTGTTTTTATCACGCACAAACAGATTATATATAATGACAAGCCATGCTATTACGGCCACGAAAAGGACTAAGATAAGTTCCATAATAATTACCGTGATTGATTGTCAATGTATGTACTCAAGCCCCTGAATTACAAACTGGTGCGACGGCCAGAGTCACGTGCAAATATAACATATTGAAATATGGAAAATTTAAAAATCAAACTAACATATAAAAATCCATTTATTCTGGTTTCAATAGCGAGTAGTGAGAGATCAGACAAGCTGTTTTGATTTGATTGGTGGAGCCGAGGAGGATCGAACTCCCGACCTTCGCATTGCGAACGCGACGCTCTCCCAGCTGAGCTACGGCCCCATATGGTTGTCATGATATACGACATACAGTGAATGTCACTTATGCGTAACCAGTTACTCATACTTTTCTTATATTGGCTGGGGGTAGAGGATTCGAACCTCTACTGGCGGAGTCAGAGTTCTCCACCTTTAACAAACCACAAACAGTCACGATTAATAATAACAATCAAATCATAAAGTTAATTGTATTGCCTTATTGTTAGTCAATGTGACTTATTGCCGTTATTTGCAGCGAAGTGCCCCATGAGTGTCCCATGGCGGGGTGGGGTGGGTGGCTATCCCAGATGAGCACATGGTTCTATCTCACTCTCTATATTTTGAAGTGTTTTTTGTATTCGCCAACGTATCAACACTTGTCATGTTGACAGGACATTTGAGACTGTTCTTAACGTCTGCTTTCCAGCGAAAGCGGACGCTCAGCTTAATCCGTAGAACTACTGCTTTCGGCCAAAAGCGGACATTGGTTAATCTGTCTAAATACCCCACAAAGAGGAGCGCATAGAGCCAAAGAACTGGCAACTATCTCCTATACTTAATTGAATTAATAAGCGCAATGATGTGTTTAACTACAATAACAACATCATCAAAGAAGGAGTCAAATATGGTTAAAGCATCTTGCATAAATAATCTTTCTGGTGAGCGTGATGTACGTGGATTCTAAGGTCGATTGAGATAATGCTAGCCGCTTTTGGGGGATAAAAATGCAAAAACAACAATTCGGGATGAAAGTGTTGTCCCATATGTTTTCGCACTTCATACGAATAGGAACGCTTCGCGTGATTGGCCCTGACGGGCGCATCGTAGAATTCGGCAATCACACCGAGCCAAGTGCCACAATTCATATCCACGATCAAAGTTTACCGATCAAGCTGTTTAGAAATCCTGAATTACATGCTGGCGAAGCTTACATGGACGGCACGTTGACCTTCGAAGATTGCACGGTCGCTGATTTTCTCAATGTGTTCTCTGTAAACCGTAGCGGTATGGCTTCATATCCTTTACAGAATGTCTTGCGTCGTATCTCCAGAATGGTGCGGGCATTCCAGCAGTACAACCCCATCGGTAAAGCTCAAGAGAATGTGGCGCATCATTATGATCTGTCCCGCGAATTATATGAGTTGTTTCTTGATGAGGACATGCAGTACTCCTGTGCATATTTTGAAAATGGTGATGAAACACTCGAAGAAGCGCAGGAAAAAAAGAAACGTCATATTGCCGCCAAGTTGAAGCTCGCCCCTGGGCAAAGAATTCTGGATATTGGTTGTGGGTGGGGTGGCATGGCATTGTATCTCGCTCATCATGAAGATCTGGAAGTACTTGGCGTAACGTTATCTGAGGAGCAGCATAAAGTGGCTTGTGAGAGGGCGGAAGCTTTAGGTCTGTCACATCGAGTGAGATTTGAGCTGCGTGATTATCGTGAGGTACAAGGTCCCTTTGATCGCATCGTTTCGGTCGGCATGTTCGAGCATGTTGGTGTTACACGTTATGACGAGTTTTTTAAGCATGTTTATGACCTTTTGACTGATGATGGATTGGCGGTCCTGCACAGCATCGGACATATGAGTCCGCCTTCCGTGGCGAGCCCATGGCTGCGCAAGTATATTTTCCCCGGCGCCTATTCGCCGTCGTTGTCTGAAGTTTTTGCAGCAACCGAGCGCCAGCATCTGTGGGTAAGTGATCTCGAAGTGTTGCGGGTGCATTACGCCGATACGTTGGTGGAGTGGAATAAGCGCTTCCAGGCGAATCGTAATCGTATAGCCGAGATATATGATGAGCGGTTTTGTCGCATGTGGGAGTTTTACCTGCTCAGTGCAGAGACGATGTTTCGAACGGGCGCGCAGATGGTGTTCCAGTTACAGCTGGCGCGAACTCGTGATGCCGCCGGCTTAACCAGGGATTCGATCTTTAAGACTGAAGAGCTGTATCGCGAGGCCGAGAAGGCACATCGTTCGACAGCTTGAAGTGTGATAGCTCAGACTTAGCCGTTCAGACAGTGTCAGATCGGGTTGAGCGTGACCGGCTGTTCCCGAGTGGGCCAGAAAGCAACGAGATTTGTTCCGGGCACTTCTCTCCTTATTCGATACAACAGCCGTCTCCCCATCGTTGTCTATGTTCCCGAAGGACATAAAATTCGATATCGAATCTGGAAAGCGGCAAAGACAACGGAGAAACCTGAGAAGGGATAGTCGATAAGGCAAAGTTGAATAAAAAGCTAAAGATGACACGGTGAATTGTGCGCCTTAGCTAAATTGTCAATGTCCGCTTTGGGTCGATAGCTGCCCATCATTAATTCTACCTGAACGTCTGCTTTCAGTATAAAGCGGTCATTCGATTTGATTGTATTTGAACGTCTGCTTTCCAGCGAAAGCGGACATTCGTTGGTAATAGATGACCGTCTCATAGTGACCGATTGCAGGCTTCAGAATATTGCTACGCAACAATTTTAATAATTTCTTTCCAATACCAAGATTCATTTTTCCCGGCGGCATAATTTAGCGATGCTTCACTTCTCTACGCAACCCCTCTTAAAACAATACGTATCTTTTCTTTATTATTAAGTCATCTAGCGGGTACGCGAGGTATCTCTTTTGTTAATTTATACTATTATTCTTCTTTGTGAGACTCCTCTTTCAAGTCTAACTTTTCAGAAGTCTCTCTTAATCATGTAGAGCAATTGTGTCTCATATGTTGTGACGCGATATATATAATAAACTAGTAAAAAGGAGCCAAAAGATGACTATCCAGGTAAAAAAGAAGGGCTATCGATCTCTTTTTAAAGGGGGACAGGTAATAGGGCTTGCGTCGTTGCTTGTGTGCGCAGCAACACAGAATATTTATGCAGGTGAAGAAGTAAAAGCGGGGACACTGTATGGGAATATGAATACGGTGACACAAAGGATGCTGGATCGAGCGGGCAGTGATGCAAATAATTTTCTACACACCAACGGCAACTATGACCAAACACGGTTTTATCCTGCGGAACAAATTAACCGGGAAACTGTAGATAAACTAAAACGTGCATGGAGTTTCAAGATGGAGATTACGGATTCTCTGGAAACTTCACCTATCATCGTTAATGGCACAATGTATGTCACGTCTTCTTTCAACCACGTGTATGCGCTGGATGCAAAAACCGGCAAAGAAAAATGACATTACAAACACAAAATGGGTCCAATCACTACCTATTGCTGTGGCCCAAATAACCGCGGCGTCTTCCCGTATGGTGGCATGCTGTATATGGGAACACTGGATGCCAAATTAGTGGCAATCGATGCGAAAACAGGCAAAAAGGCCTGGGAGACGCAAATTGCGGATCCTGAACTGGGCTATAGTGAAACCATGGCACCCACAGTGGTCGATGGTCAGGTGTTGATTGGCACCAATGGTGGTGAATATGGTATTCGCGGATTTGTTAAATCCTTTGATGCTACCACGGGCAAACTGCTGTGGACGTTCCATACCATTCCTGAGAATTCATCAGGTGTCTGGGCGACGCATGATGCCACCGGACGCGACATGCTCCGCGACATCAAAGCTGAAAAAGCTGCATACAAGAAAAATGGCGATCCGTACAAAACCTTAGGTGGTGGTACCTGGCAGAATATGGCCGTTGACAGAGACACCGGTCGACTCTATTTCATGGCAGGTAACCCTTCTCCTGATCTGTATGGCGCAATCCGCCCGGGAGATAATCTTTATACCAACTCGCTCATTTCTACAGACATGAATGGCAAATATGTTTGCCACTTTCAGTACATCGCACACGATGTCTGGGATCTGGATGCAGTTAGCCCACCCATCATCACCACAGTCAAGAATACAAAAGGCAAAATGGTCAAAGGTGTATTGCATGGTGGTAAGACAGGTCATGTATATGTTCATGATGCAAAAGATTGCAGCTTAATTCGCCATTCTGAAGCCATGGTGCCTCAGGAAAATATGTGGGTATTACCGACCAAAGATGGTGCACGCATGCTACCAGGTGCCAATGGTGGGGTTGAATGGTCACCAATGGCAACTGATCCAGGTCAGGGTCTGGCTTATGTCATGAATATTCATCAGCCAATGACCTATCATGTCGAAGCAACGCCTTATCCTGATGGCAAACTATGGCTTGGTGGTGCCTTCAAGGTCATCGAATCAGAAGAACAATGGGGTAATCTGACCGCGGTTAATTACAACACTGGCAAGATCACATGGCAGGTAAAGACCCATCAACCTATGATTGGTGGGGTTCTGGCAACGGGCGGTGGACTTGTATTTACCGGTCAAGGTAATGGACTGTTTCAAGCCTTCAACTCTTCCACGGGTGAATTGATGTGGCAGGATCAAACTAATGCTGGTGTTAATGCACCTCCAAGTTCTTACAACGTTGGTGGTACTCAATACATTGTCGTTGGTTCAGGTGGTAATGCACAGATGAACTTCAAACGCGGCAATGAGATTATTGCCTATAAACTAGGTAATTAAGAAAATCTCCTTCTCTTTATTGTCTAATAATATTAGATAAATATTTGGCCGCCTTTAGCGAGGCGGCCATTTTTTTTACAAATTTAATGAACTATAGCACTGGAAATAGTGCCCAACTAATTTACAGTAAGTAAAATGAAAAAATGAATATCAGAAAACTAAATTGTCTAATTTTACTATTTGCCTCTATTTATAGTGGTAATGTTATTTCAGAAGAAAATAGAACCGTAGAAGGTAAATTCTCATCAGTACGCGATAAGCTTCAGGCTTGTTTCGTATGTCATGGAGAAAATGGTGCATCAACACAACCTACATATCCAATTCTTGCAGGACAAGAGTTTTACTATCTCTACGTACAGTTGAAAGATTTTAAATCCGGTCTCAGAAAGAATGCAATTATGGGCCCACTAGTGGCCAATATTGAAAAACAGGATCTGCGTCTTATGGCCGAATATTTTGGTGAGCAGGAATGGCAGGGAGCTGAATTCACTGCCTCGCCAGAATCAATCTCAGCCGGGAAAAAAGTAGTTGATGCTGGTCAATGTGTCGCCTGTCACCTGGGTGCTTTTAATGGTAACAGCCGGAACCCAAGACTTGCAGGACAACATTTTGAATATTTGAATAAGACTATGCTCGATTTTAAAAATAAACAACGCAACAACGCACAACCAATGAATGCATTATTTGGCACTTTCTCTGACGATGAAATCAAGGCCGTTTCTCAATACCTGGCTGGCTTCAAGGAATGAAATTTTATATTAAGGAAGAATCATATTTAGCTATAGAAAGTCGAATGCTTTGAAAAAAAGCACTGCTATCTTACATGGC
>JAKZTI010000087.1:0-11741 GCA_047517145.1 Gammaproteobacteria bacterium | reverse complement strand
AAAAAGGCCTAGGCAGCCAGTAATTGAGCTTGCGCGTGATTTGGCTTTGAAAATGAGCATACCATGCGATGAAAACCTGCTTGTTAAGACAAGTGATACGCCTCAGATGAAAGATATTGGTGAAAGGGATGAGAAAGTTAGGGCCCTAATCAATGCATTTTCAGTTGATGAACACTTAGATTCAGGAGAATACGATATTCTTCTGGTTGACGATCTTTTTGATACTGGGTCTTCATTAGAGGCGGCTACCACTGTCCTTAGAGGTTATAGTAAAATAGGCAATATTTTTGTTGCTACCGTTACTAGGAAACGATGATGCATAAAGTTTTTATATCAGGTTCAATGAGAATCAAGAACTTAGATAATAATGTTGCAAACAGAATAAATAATATAGTGAAATCCAACTATCAAATTATCGTTGGTGATGCTGATGGTGTTGATAGTTCTGTTCAAAAATATCTAAAACAGAAAAAAATTAGTCTAGTCGTCGTCTATTGTTCAGGTGACCAGCCGAGGAATAATTTTGGTCATTGGATAACCGAGAAAATACATACTGAGTCGAGTCCAGGGACAAGAGCATTTTTTAGTGCAAAAGACATTAGGATGGCTGAAGACTGTGATTACGGTTTAATGGTGTGGGATACTAAAAGTACCGGAACTCTAAGTAATGCAATTGAACTTCTAAAGAGAGAAAAAATATCTCTTATATATATAAATAAGGCAAAAGAATTTTTAAAGGTAAAAGATGTTACTGATCTGGAAAAGGTAATCTCATACATGAGTAAATCAGCTTTTGCAAAAGCTGATCAGAAGCTTAATCTAATAAAAAAAATTGAAGCATTCAAACATGAGCAAAGCAGTTTGTTTTGATCGTTAATAAGTAGGGTCAGATAAAATTTAATAAGGACAGTCCCCTTTTAACAGGACTTCGTCATTTGTTCTGATCTGAATTTTTCAATATCTTTGATTGAACAGGACATATTTTCTTTTTCTAAATAATCGATAATTTGGTCGAGTTTTTCGTCGATTGCTATCTGAATTGAGATTTTAAAGGCACTACGTGCGGCGTTGATTTGACCATGCAGTATCGCCATATATATGGCATCGAATTTTTGCTCCATTTCTGTTTCGTCCATGAGTCTTCCTTATATTTAGTTTATTATAATAAACATGTTTAGCATGATAAACAACTTGTTTCGCATAATATTCTCTATGGGAGATATAGCAAAAAGATTAGCTAAACGCATCAGAGAGTTACGAGGTGATCTGACGCAAAGAGAATTCGCTAAGAAGTTGAATATCAATGTGGGGACATTGAATCGAATAGAGCAGGGACAGGAAAACATTACTCTCAAAACAATACAACGGATGTGCACAAGCCTTAATTGCTCAGTTGGTAGTTTATTTGGGGAAAGTGATACTTAAGGGGAATAGATATCATCAAATAAAGGGGTCTGTCCCCCTTAACGGGCCTCTAATTTTTGGGTACGAATATTTGCTCACCATCATTACCGAACGCGGGTTTGTTGCTAAATTCGCCAAGCAATACGGCGGCTTCAACCCCCTCTTCATAACCAGATTGGTAATTCATTAGAAGTCTTCTTTCATATTTATTCATTACCTTCATAGTAAAAGCTAACAGAAAAGCCCCTGAATCAGAGTATTCCATTAGAGGCTTTTTTGCATTTTTATCCCTCTTCACACACACAAATAAACAGGAGATGCTATGTCCGAGCATTTCAAATCGGTCGATATCTTCAAACGGTACTATGTATGATGGAATATTCAAATTCCAATGCCTGGAAAATTTCAATACTCTCCTGGTAGCATCCAAGGTGATGGACATATGCTGATTGAGGCTTATGACGGCCCACGTCACATATGTTACAACCAGGCACCCAAACCCAAGCCCAAACAACGCAAGATCACTAGATGGTTGGGGCATAATCATGGCTGCGATTAAACCCATCGACCATATAACCCCCGTATAGAAACAGAAATAAATTCTTCCATCCTCATAGATTCTAACTTTACCTATTGTTTTTTCTATTTTGATAGACATTGAAAAATGTTGGTTTCTTAATATATTTGATACGGTATTTTATTTTTTGCTAAGGGTAGATTCTCTAATGAGGGTACTCGATTTGAAGCGGGTGTGCTATAAAGGTCTCTCCAGGAGATCATAGAAATGATAATGATAAATTATCTGGAAAACTCTGCAATTTTGTTTAACAAGAAGCCCCACCAGAATCCAAAAGCGGCTTGCTGTTTAACTTTGCGCTGTATGTTATTCCGTTCCTTCTGTATTTTCGTCTGCCTATGCATAACAGCATGCTCAGATGATGTGAGTAAAAACGATCCATATGTTGGCAATATGCTAGATACATCGTATGCGGGACAAGTAACACCGTCACGCATCATATATCGTGTCAATGGAAAGGGAAAAGATGTCGCCATAAACCAGTATGGCGGTCGTTTTGTCTGGACAGATTATGCTGCTTTTTGGTGCTCCGCTTGTACTCCCCAGTCTCGTGTCATTAAACGTCTCCATGACTCGAACCCAGAAAAGGTGGCCTTTCTTACAATAATAACCAGCGTTGTTGCAGGTCCTAATGAATCGCCACCCGATGAGAAAGCAGCAAAAGACTGGGCAGGAAAATTCAAGCTCGATCCAAATCATGTCGTAGCGGCTACTAATCAGTGGGGCCGTTATGTGCCTTCACATGTTTTTTATTCACCTGAGGGCCATACACTTTATAAACACAAAGGTGGCATGACGAAGGATCAAATACTTCAGGTGATGAAAAAATATATTTTTGAATGGGAAGAATGGAAAGAATATGGTAGCCGTTCGGAATGGATGCTCTAAGGATTAAAATCTGGAATAAATGGGTCAGGTCGATACCGGCATCGTGCCTCGACTTTTTCTGTGGAAACCAAATAATTAAAGGGGTCTGACCCCTTTTAATATCTCTAACGAGGATAGCACCAATATGCGTTTTGGTATTTTAATTTTAGCGTGGGTTAAGTTTGTCAGATCAAAAGCCGAGTCTTTTGGATTAGTACAGGATTAAGCGGCTCGATACAAAGAAATCAACAGGGTCAGTGTTCAGTATTTGGTTGTTTTGTCATCTTCATGAGTGCCTGTGTTACCATTTATTATAAATAAAAATGTGGTGACACAACATGCAACACTTCTATCGACGGATTTATGCTGATCCGGATTTCCATGAATTAGAACGAAAGCGAGGTCGCTTTAGTTGGCTACTTGCCAGTATTGTCATGCTGACCTATTTTAGTTTTATTCTTGTCATAGCATTTGCCCCAGAACTCTTTGCGACACCTATTATTGAAGGAAAAACAATTACCTGGGGTATCCTAGTAGGATTATTCGTTATTCTGCTCAGTTTTTTATTAACAGGTGTGTACGTCTATCGTGCCAATAAGGAGTTTGATCAAATAACAAAAGATATCGTTGACCGTGTTAGGAAGTTGGATGATGCCTAGTATTAAGACTCATTCATTATTATTTATTACTGTATTGTTTCTAAGTCCATCTTTGTTGTTTGCTGCTGATGCAATACAAGGTGAAGTGACAAGACAAGCTGTCAATGTCACTGCTATTGCAATGTTTTTGGCATTTGTGTCAGCAACACTAGGAATTACCTATTGGGCAGCGAAACGAACCAGGAGCACCAAGGACTTCTATGCGGCTGGCGGTTCAATTACCGGTTTACAAAATGGATTAGCCATCGCTGGCGACTATATGTCTGCAGCCTCTTTCCTAGGTATCTCCGGTTTGGTTTTTGCCAGTGGATTTGATGGATTGATCTATTCGATTGGCTTCCTGGTTGGTTGGCCGATTATCTTATTTTTATTGGCTGAGCGATTGCGAAATCTGGGAAAATATACTTTTGCAGATGCGGTCAGTTATCGTTTACGTCCAGTACCCATTCGAAGTCTCGCTGCTTGTGGGACCTTGACCGTCGTACTGCTTTACTTGATTGCGCAAATGGTGGGCGCAGGTAAATTAATACAGTTGTTATTTGGTCTTGAATATCATTTTGCCGTAATGGCCGTCGGTGTCCTTATGATTTTATACGTTACCTTTGGTGGTATGTTAGCTACGACCTGGGTGCAGATTATAAAGGCAATTCTCTTACTCTTGGGTGCGACTTTTATAGCTCTTGCCGTTATGTACCAAATGGATTTTTCTTTTGAGACCTTGTTCGCTCGTGCTGTCGATGTACATGCAAGTGGTCTTGATATTATGTCACCCGGTGGTTTGGTTTCTGATCCGATTTCCGCTATTTCGCTTGGGCTTGCATTGATGTTTGGTACCGCCGGCTTGCCACATATTCTTATGCGATTCTTTACCGTTCCGAATGCACGTGAAGCACGTAAGTCTATTTTTTATGCCACTGGCTTTATTGGCTACTTTTATATCCTGACTTTTATTATTGGTTTTGGCGCTATTGTTCTATTGGTGAATAACCCGGAGTTTTTGGATAGTGGTACTGGTGGTATTCTGGGTGGAAACAATATGGCGGCGATACATCTTTCAAAAGCCGTTGGCGGTGAAGCCTTTTTGGGTTTTATTTCTGCGGTTGCTTTTGCCACTATACTGGCCGTTGTATCCGGTCTGACGCTGTCGGGAGCTTCGGCAATTTCTCATGATATCTATGCCAGTGTAATAAAAAAGGGTGATGCTTTAGAAAGTGAAGAACTCCGTGTATCTCGTATTGCGACGATTGTACTTGGGATTGCTGCCATTTTACTGGGTATCGTATTTGAACAGCAGAATGTGGCCTATATGGTGGGTCTGGCATTTGCGATTGCAGCGAGTGTCAACTTTCCTATTTTGTTTCTATCGATGTACTGGCAAAACCTCACGACTAGAGGTGCCTTTATAGGCGGCAGTATCGGATTAATCACGGCCGTATTGTGCATGATCTTTGGACCAACGATATGGGTGGATATACTGGGTAATGCTGAGCCAATATTTCCTTACAAACATCCGGCACTATTTTCCATGAGCGCCGCTTTTGTTTCGATATATTTGATATCTATATTTGATAAATCACAATCGGGACAAGAAGAGATTATTGCATTTCAATATCAATACGTACGCTCACAAACTGGACTTGGCGCGGAAGGGTCTAAGGTGTCACTATTAACCAATAACTGATTTTTAAATTAGTTCATGGAGGATTGTCTATGAGTAATGGAGCGGTCTGACCCTATTGACAAATAATTATGTCAGATTTTCTAACACTAAAGATAATTTCAGGTGGTCAGACTGGTGTTGACCGGGCTGCACTGGATGCTGCATTAGAATCAGGGGTCAGTGTAGGTGGATGGTGCCCTGAGGGTCGACTAGCAGAAGATGGCCCAATCGCGGAAAAATATCCGCTGCAAGAACTACCTGATGGTGGTTATAAAGAACGAACCCTGAAAAATGTGCAAGACAGTAACGCGACTATAATCATCTATTTTGAATCCATTAGCGGTGGCACAAAGGAAACACTTTTATATTGCCTTAATGAAAAAAAACCATATTTGCTGATAGATGGTAGCGGTATCACTGAAGATAGTGCGAGTAAACGAATCAAACATTTCATAGACGAGAATCAAATTTCACTGCTTAATGTAGCCGGTCCCAGGGCAAGTAAAGAGAAAAGGGCCTATGAGTACACAAAACAAGTCATTACTTTAATGCTTCAGCGTGAATAGCCCGCATATGATGATCTGATTAAATATTACAATGAATGTCTGCTTTCCAGCGAAAGCGGACATTCGACTTATTACATTGATATACTACTTTCGACCCAAAGCAGACATTACTTTCTTAGAAAAGAAACACCCTTGAAATCAAAATATTTGAATATACGTAACTGTACGGCATTGCTGCCAAAGTCATTTGACGTACGTGTGATGCGTGGTTTTGATAATTATCTGGATGAACTTAATGACTATCCAAATCACAAAGGCATTGTCAAAAAACTCGTTGAATGCAATCAGAAGACTCAAGGCAGCAAATTTTGTACGGATAGATTACTGCCCTATGACATTGATGTGTGTTTTGAATTGGATTTCAAAAAAAATCAAAGTATGCACAAGATTCAAGATTATTATGCCTTTCCGGAATTTTCGAGGACGGGGATTAATCGACGAGTGGAAGCCCAGTTTTCACTTATATATGAGGACGGTACAAGGTGGACATTTAAAATGCCTTTACAATTTTTACTCAAAGGCTGGGGGGATGCGAACCAAGGATATCAATGCTATGTCCACTCTATCAAAATCGGTCAGAAAGCTGATGAAATAAATAAAACTGAATCAAATGAACATGAAGTCAGTGAAAAGCACTATTCAGGCATCACTGGCCGGAACTGGCTGCAACGTCTAGAAGAGCATTTAAGTGAAGTCCGGCGGGGTGATAACAAGTTGTTTCATCGGACATGGCGAGAGAGTATTAAAGGCGAAACTATCGTTTATAGTTCTGTCCTGCAATTTTTGAACGCCTCATACGAAACCGCAATGGCATGGGAAGAAAAGTATGTAGATAGATGGTCATTGGCACCAAAAGGTTTCAACATGATACCCGGAGGATTTAAAGGGTTTAGATTTCTGCATAAACACCGCATTACTAACTGCGTTGATATTACTCTGGAAGAAAGAGACAGAGCTATTGAGGAATATGTCAGACAAAACCCAAGGAAAGGGATTCCAAATCCATTCATGTCTGAATTGTGGGAAGATGATGATTTTTATCTACGTGTGATTGAGGCGAAAGATAAAACACTGAAACCCAACCAAGTCAGACAAATCCGTACGTTGGCAGATATGGGGTGGTCTATTTCGCAGATTACAAAAGAGGTTAATGCGTTAAATGAAAGACAGGTAAAAAACGTGCTTGCCGGTATCACTTACCGACGGATTCAATAAAGCCAACCATGAATGTCCGCTTATGGCCGATAGCTGACTAGTATTACTTTCACTTGAACGTCCGCTTTCAGTATATAGCGGACATTAAAAGTGAATGAAAAAACGGAGGTTTTCTCCATGTCCACTTTAATCATATATATAATGTTATTGGACACATTATCCTATATCCCCTAGTTAGATCTCAACCGGGCGCAAAAAAATCGTAATGACACAGCGACAGAAAGACTTGGAGGTCATTACCGCGAAAACGCTTGCGCACTACAACGAGCGTGCGGCCGAGTATTGGGAAGGAACGCGCGAGCACGATGTAGGGCAGAACATCGAGGCGCTCATGCGGCACATTCGCGCCGCGTCGCCGTTTCGCATACTCGACTTCGGCTGCGGTCCTGGACGTGACTTGGCGGCGTTTCGTGCCCTCGGCCACGAGTCGATCGGCCTCGAGGGGTCCCCGGTGCTTGCCGCCATGGCCCGCGAGCATAGCGGCTGCGAAGTCTGGGAGCAGGATTTCCTGGCATTGAAGCTTCCCGCCGGATACTTCGACGGCATTTTCGCTAACGCCTCCCTGTTCCACGTGCCATGCCAACAGCTTCCGCGCGTGTTAAGGGAGTTGAACGCAACGCTCAGGCCCGATGGCGTGCTCTTTACCTCGAATCCCCGCGGGGATAATAAGGAAGGTTGGAATCAGGGGCGGTACGGGGCGTATCACGACCTCGAATCATGGCGCGCGTTTGTCGAGTCCGCTGCCTTCTCGGAGCGGGAGCACTACTATCGCCCACCCGGGTTACCGGTCGAACGACAGCCATGGCTTGCAAGCGTGTGGCGTAAGATCGGTGAATCAAGTGATATCTAACAAAGGCATGCAACTGACACGTCAGAATCACACCGCCCTTGCATACGCAAGGCCGTCGCGATTCTGCTGCGCAGTTGATGCCCGACGTTACTTCTGAACGTCTGCTTTCCAGCGAAAGCGGACATTCAGTCTATTTATCTTTATTGTTAATTTATGCATTTGATCTAACATTGTGTTAGAGAAATTGTCATGAATCAATATAAACTGGAATATAGAGACATAGGAATAAGAATAAGTGATCTTCGAAAGGATCCAGATAAAATTAGTGAATGGCATTGTCAAATCGTTTTAACTATTCCTATAAATGGTCAGATAGAAGATAAAATATTGGGTACGCAAGTATTCATTGCAGATAGTTCATCTCATGCTCTTGCTCAAGCTGAAAATAGAGCAAAACAAGAAGTGGATTCGATACTTGTGAAAATAGAGTGATGACCAAGGAAAAAGTTTTTATTGTAATCCCTAGTCCCAACGCTCTGAACGTCTGCTTTCCAGCGGAAGCGTACATTCAGCAAAACCCATTGAACTACTGCAATCGACCCAAAGCGGACATTTGCATAAATAACTAATCTCCCCTGAATTTTAGGTAACACGCTCCGTCCATGGTTAAAATGGATAAGGAATAGGGTATCATTACCTGGCAGTTCATCCATCATCGGTCACAGGAGGTGAAGAAAGAAAGAGAAGAGGGTTACTTTGCGGAATAGGGGTAATGTCAAACTCGTAAAATTACCACCAGGGGACGAGATGAATACATTTAACACTTTAATTACTGAAAGCAAATTCCTATCCTTCGGAGCGGGGAGCTAAAGGGGAGAATTTAATGTCTAAAGTCGTCTCTCAAGTAAAAGCTCAGGAATACCTCGACCGCTTTATCAAAGGTGTTGAAAGGCGTAACCCCGGGGAAACGGAGTTCCATCAAGCCGTCTATGAGGTCGCCCAGAGCATCTTTTCTTACATCGCCGATAAACCCCATTACCACAAACACCAAATAATGGAGCGACTAGCTGAACCGGACCGCGTCATTATATTCCGAGTATGCTGGGAGGATGACGTAGGCAACATCCGGGTTAACCGAGGTTATCGTGTGCAAAACAGCAATGCTATTGGGCCTTATAAGGGTGGCATACGGTTTCATCACAACGTGAACTTAAGTGTACTTAAGTTTCTCGCCTTTGAGCAAACATTCAAGAATTCGCTGACAGGCTTACCCATGGGCGGTGCTAAGGGTGGTTCAGACTTCAATCCTAAAGGCAAATCGGACAACGAGGTTCTGCGGTTCTGCCAATCCTTCATGACTGAGCTTTACCGCCACGTTGGGGAAGATACTGATGTACCGGCCGGAGATATCGGCGTCGGCGCCCGGGAAATCGGCTATATGTTCGGGCAATACAAGCGCCTGACTAATAAATTCGTTGGCGTGCTTACAGGCAAAGGTCTTGAGTTCGGTGGCAGCCTTATCCGTACGGAAGCGACCGGCTACGGCACGGTTTACATGCTGCAGAACATGCTGGAACACGTGGGCGATTCTGTTGAAGGCAAGCGGGTCGCGATTTCCGGGTCCGGAAATGTTGCCATCTATGCTGCCGAAAAAGCTAGACAGTTGGGCGGAACGGTAGTAACGATGTCGGATTCATCGGGCTACGTTTATGACCCACAGGGAATAGACGAGGAAAAGCTCGCCTATATCGCCGAACTCAAGAACGTCAAGCGTGGTCGTATCTCCGAATTCGCCAAGGATATGACTGGCATTGAGTTCTATGAAGGTAAACGCCCATGGGGAATCACCTGCGACGTGGCCCTGCCGTGCGCGACGCAAAACGAAATATCCGGCGAAGAGGCCAAAACGTTGATTAAGAATGGCTGCATCGCGGTCTCGGAAGGCGCCAACATGCCGACGGAGCAAGCAGGTATCGATTGCTACCAGGAAGCGGGCATTCTGTATGCACCGAGTAAGGCGGCGAACGCTGGCGGCGTTGCGGTGTCCGGACTGGAAATGAGCCAGAACAGTGCCCGGATTTCGTGGTCAGAAGATGAACTGCAACGCCTTTTGTGCGATACCATGAAACGCATTCATGAAAAATGTGTGGAGTATGGCGAAACAAGCGGCGGAAAGGTGAATTACCTTCAAGGCGCAAATATTGGCGGCTTCGTCAAGGTTGCGGATGCCATGCTCGCATACGGTGTCGTGTAGCGCCGCCGTTTTTCGGATGTTGAACGTCCGCTTTTAGCCGATAGCTGCCTGTTATTACTTTCACTTGAACGTCCGCTTTCAGTATAAAGCGGACATTCATTCAAGTCATGTGCCATATCTGGCTCTGGCGTCTTTGCAAAGTATGAACAGCGACTCTCTAGAAGGGCTACCTGAAAATGCGTCGAACAGGATCGCATGTCGGTCTGCGTTGAAAGTAGAGATTGAGCTGACATCAATTTCAGTATTCTCTCTCAACTTCACCACGACCGCGTATGAATACTTGTTGTGTGGTAGTTGGATCTTCTCATAGCTTATATCGATGATCTCGTCCCAGGGAATGAAAACTCCTTCCTTTGACACGGCTTTGTCCTGGTAATAGTTCACCATTCCCATCTCCGTCACTTCAAATAAAACTGATGGATTGAGTAACTGTCGAACTCCGCCGTATAGAATCAGGATCCCAAAAAACAAAATTCCTACAAACATATACTTGTGCAGAAGCTCTTTCTGGCTCGAGAGGACAATATTAAAGAACAGGGAGTCGGTCATCAGACAAGTAAAGATCAGGCCAATAGCCATGATCATGAAGGCGAACAGGGGTTTAAACCTGCACTGTAGGACACTCTGGCCATATCTGCCGCTTCGAACATCCTCTTGATTGACCTTACCATCCATGGACTTCACTCATTTCAGTGATCGGCAGTAATAAAATAATAATAGGGGACAGACCACGTTTTTTAAAAGTTATCTCTTTTCTTTTCACAATATTTATTTGTGACTACGTCTATTATAAAGCAGTTTGATATGGTCATTACCGAAGTTTTATCTTACGCTTTTTTATTCCTTTTTCGAGTTGAATGTTATGAACGTCTGCTTTCCAGCGAAAGCGGACATTAGGCGATTATCATTGATATACTGCTTTCGACCCAAAGCGGAAGGTTTGCATAATTTGATTTAGCTTCCACTAACCAGCAAAAGCGGACAATGATCTAAGATTCAAGACGTGAACCCTTTTATTCCTCTTCTGACAACTCGTTATTTTTTCTATTATTAAATGCCAAGTACGTCAAGAATAAAGTTCATCAGCAATTCACCCCCGATGAAAGAAGCAATGTTACAGAGCGCAGAGGCAGTGAGTGAGCGAAGGTAACCAAGTCCGAGTCCGAGTTCAAGGATTCCCGCCTCTATCATAGTGACAATCGCTTCACCCACAGGTAAGTAGAATGATTCATCTAAAAATCCAGGAAAAATAAACCAAAAGTACGGAAGTGTAGCGAACGAGCAAAGTGTCCCTGTAATAAGAAGGCGACAAAGAGATAGTGTTTGGTTCGAAAATAGCAATCTGACAACAACAACAAGAACAATCAACTCAATTAGCACTGTCGTTACCAATGCGACGAGGAATATACTTTCAATTTGCGGCATTTGAGTTTATTAAGGAACTTCGAACTTCAACGTACACTCGTAGCGAGCATCTGAATCATTATCCGTCCAGCCGAGATTTTTGCAGTCTCTATCTATAACAGGTGAAAGACTGTAGTTTTCAATAGTAAATGTTTGTTCATTCCAAAGTCGTACTTTCATATCACAACGATTAATAGTAATGAATCTGGGACTATTATAAAGAGAATGGTGTATCTTGCAGTCGTACCCTGGGCATTCTGCCGAGATAGAGTAAACAATTTCTTTAGGCTGGTCTACTGGAGCGTCAGCGTAACTGCTGTGACGCCAGCCTAGGCATTCTATTGT
>JAKZTI010000086.1:0-12486 GCA_047517145.1 Gammaproteobacteria bacterium | reverse complement strand
AAGTAACATATCCTGGTGGTTACTCGATATCGCAGCACCAGCTTCATGTACGATTGACCTGAGTTCATCCTGGCTTAAAGGTTTATCTTCAATACTGTCAGCATTAATTCCTAATGGTATTAACAGGGTATTACTAATCTTGTTAATGATATAAACAATGGGATAACAGAGTTTGAGTAGCGGTGTCAGGATATAGGCCGAAGGAAAAGCAATTTTCTCGGGTCGTATAGCTGCATAGGTTTTTGGTGCGGTTTCGGCAAATATGATAAAAATAATTGCGATGATGAAAGGAGAAGCTGCAACACCATAATTTCCCAGTAATCGAAATCCAATCACTGTTGCTATCGCGGCAGCCAGAAAATTAACTACATTATTACCAAACAAAATGACGCCAATCAGGCGATCAGGTTTCTCAAGTAGATGACTGACCAGTAAAGCTGCGCGGTGTTTATCTTTAACCAGGTGACGTAGTCGGTATTTGTTGAGGGCCATCATGCCAGTCTCGGAACTGGAGAAGAAGGCGGAGAGAATAATCAATACAAACAGGATGATGAAAAGTATCGATAGAGGAATGGTATCCAAAAAATGGGTGACCTCGAATTAAAAAGATGATCTATTGTGGCGGAGTACCCGAGTGTGTCAAGAAAAAGATAGGAAAATAAGTCGTTTAGACACGATCCAGAATCATTTCCAGAACCAGTTTAGAACCAAAAAATGCCAGCATCAGCATGAAGAAACCACCCAGGGTCCAGCGGATCAGCTTTTGTCCACGCCAACCCATATACCAGCGTCCCCAGAGAAGCACGGCAAATACCAGCCATGATAGAAGTGACAGGACTGTCTTATGAATAAGATGCTGGGCAAAAATGTCATGTAAAAACATGAAGCCTGTCGCCAGACTTAAGCTCAATATAAAAAAGCCAACGGCAATGATGCGAATCAATAAATCTTCCATGATCTGCATAGGAGGTAGAACGTCCATTATAACCGTTGGATGTTTATGACTTAATTGATATTCCTGAAATGCTAGTAACGCCGCCTGGAATGCAGCAACCGTGAGTAAACTATAGGCAATTATTGATAGCAGTATATGCATTTTCAGACCCATAGCCGCTGATTCGGCCAGGATACGGTGACTTGGGAAGAATAATATGAGTAAGAGTCCAAGCGCAGCAAATGGAAAAAAAATGACAAGTAAGTTTTCTACGGGTTTACGGACTGCGATCAGTAAAATCACCATGGCAATGATCCAGCTAATGAGAGCCCAGGTGTTGGAAAACCCCAGATCCAGACCACCACTAACAAAAATTACACTGTTGAGTAGAACACCATTCAGAATAATTGCGATAGCACCTACACTGAATGCCTGAATTTTAGCCTGTTGGCGTGGCACATCTTCGCTGGCGTATATCAACACCCCTAATCTGCTTGCAGCCAGAAGGTAGAAAATAAACGCAATGATGCCGATTGCTGTGTCCATAAATTATCAATTTCAGATCAAATAATCTGGCCATGATTGCATATTTGCCGTGTTCATTGAAGTTCTAAAGTGACCTCAGATGGAGGTGAGTCACAGGCTAATTCCTGCTAAAATCCGGCGCTTGTAAAATAGCAGATAATATCCATGAGAAAATAGCCAGATTATGTTTGACACTCTTTCTGAACGTCTTGCCAGAACAATAAAAGACCTTAAAGGTCAGGGTCGCCTGACGGAAGACAATATAGCCACAGCCATGCGGGAAGTACGCATGGCATTACTCGAGGCCGATGTCGCCTTACCCGTCGCCCGTGACTTTATCGAGCAAGTACGTGAACGTGCATTAGGCCAGGATGTAATGACAAGCCTGACACCGGGTCAGGCGGTTGTGAAGATTGTCGAAGAAGAGCTCATTTCTCTTATGGGTGAAGTGAACACTGCTCTAAATTTCAATACCCAACCACCTGCCGTCATCATGATGGCAGGTTTACAAGGTGCAGGTAAAACAACCACCGTCGCTAAACTTGCAAGACTCCTAACTGAAAAAGAGAAAAAGAAAATTCTGGTGGTCAGTTGTGATGTCTATCGTCCTGCGGCGATTGAACAGCTCAAGGTTTTGGCAAATGAAATCAATGTTGAGTTTTATCCGACAGAGAATAATCAAAACCCGATTGAAATAGCCAAACAAGTTCTGGATTATGCACGTAAACAAAATTTTGATGGTTTGATCGTTGATACTGCAGGGCGTCTGCATATTGATGATGAAATGATGGAGGAAATAAAGCAGTTGCAGTCTGTTTTAACGCCTTCAGACATCTTGTTTGTTGTTGATAGCATGATGGGACAGGATGCTGTGAATGCGGCCAAGGCATTTGATGAAGCCTTGCCGTTGACGGGTGTCGTGTTAACCAAGACAGATGGTGATGCGCGTGGTGGTGCAGCACTTTCTGTGCGTCATGTCACAGGCAAACCCATCAAGTTTATGGGTACCGGTGAAAAGACTTCTGAATTTACAGCCTTTCACCCGGAACGTATGGCCTCGCGTATTCTTGGAATGGGCGATGTACTGAGTCTAATCGAAGAGGTTCAGGAAAAGACGGACCTAAAGAAAGCAGAGAAACTTGCGAAGAAAATTAAAAAAGGTAAAGGATTTAGCCTTGAGGATTTCCGAGATCAACTACAACAGATGCGTGGCATGGGTGGTATGGCCAGCATGATGGATAAACTACCGGGTATGGGTGGCCTGCCTGCAAATGTAAATGCTCAGGTCGGTGATCAACAATTCATCAAGCTCGAATCAATCATTAATTCAATGACGCACCATGAACGGAGGGTGCCTACGGTGATCAATGGTTCGCGAAAAAGAAGAATTGCAGCAGGATCAGGAACTCAGATTCAGGATGTGAACCGTCTGTTAAAGCAGTTCAAACAGATGCAGAAAATGATGAAAAAACTGTCCGGCAAAGGCGGCATGAAGAAAATGATGCGTGGTTTAGGTGGAATGGGTGGCGGTGGGATGCCTCCGGGAGGGATGCCACCTGGCGGCGGCATGCCATTCTAATTTTTTTGACGTATCAACATAGCTAAGCATGCGATTATCAGACCTGAGAAACAAACAATACTCCATTCAGCAATACTGAAACTCAGGAAGGTCCACTGTACTTCTGCACATTCTCCAGATCCGCTGAGTATCATTCTTAGTGCATCGGTAAAAGGGAAAGTATCAAGCATGTATTCCAGTCCGGGCCCACATTCTGGAATTTTGTCTTCCGGAAGATGTTGCAACCAGACCTGACGTCCAGCGATCCCTGCACCACAAAGTGAAGTAACCAGTATTAAGCCCGTGTAGATTCTTTCAAATAGTTTCTGTGGATTATGTATTGTTCCGATCAATGAAATTACAGCAATTACAATATAGGCAACGCGTTGAAAGATACATAAAGGGCAAGGCTCCAGACCCACAGCATGTTCCAGATAGAGACCGAATCCCAGCAGAGATGCACAAATAGCAAAGATGATTGAATAAAATATTCTGGGTGAATTCATATATTTATTATTCCTGTAATGTTCTTAAATTATGATATAGGTAGCTTGAAATTTATCGTATTTTTAGACCAGATAAGTCCCGAGAAATTCCGGGATGCGTTGTTCCAGCCAATACTCGGCATTCCATGGTGTATTCCCACTGACAAAGCCCACATGTCCACCATGATCTGACAATTCCAATGTCACTGATTCAGATAGGTCATCCCGATTGGGGATGGCATCTACGCTCATAAACGGGTCATCTCTAGAGTGAATCAACAGGGTAGGTGTTGTGATCTTATTCAGGTATTGGCGTGAACTGGATTTTTCATAGTAATCGACACCACTCTTGAACCCATGTAGTGGTGCAGTGATATGATGATCAAATGACAGAAAGGTATTCCATGTATTTATTTCAGAAATATTAAAAGGTGCTGCTCTATCTTTGAATTTGCTCAGTGTTTTATTCACCAGTCGATTCAATAAATGGCGTTGGTATAGCCTGGAAAAGCCTTTTTCCAGTTTTTCAGCGCTATTTGATAGCAGATAAGGTACAGAGACCGTTACCGCTGCTTTGAGTTGTGAATCATCTTTGTACTCACCCAGGTACTTCAATAATGCATTGCCACCCAATGAATAACCCACTGCAGATAATGGCGCTTCGGGACAGCGTTCTCGCAGTGTTTTCACGAGAAATCGCAAATCACCTGTTTCTCCCGAGTGGTAACTCCGATCCTTGAGATTATGTTCACCACTACAGCCTCTGAAATGTATGAATACACCATGCCAGCCTTTCTTAATAATCGCAGCGAGCATGCCTCTGGCGTAACTTGAATCGATAGAACCTTCCAGACCGTGTAACACAATCACGATCTTGTTCGAGTTGCTTTTTGTCCATGCCAGATCTATAAAGTCGTCATCAGGGAGTGTTAATCTCTCTGTCGTTAATTCGATATCTACAGGGCGCCTCATTAGGCTAGGCCAGAGTGTTTGTGCATGAGTTCCCGGCAGCCACCAGGCGGGCTTAAACTGACTGTGAGTGATCATTCCGTGTCATAGGGTAGTGTCTGCAAGTTTAATACAGGACCATCAGGTTCACGAAGTGACAAATTCTTTTCTATCAACTCTTTTTCAATCACTGCAAGCAGATAATATTTGTTTTCGAATCCCTGTGCATTGATGACGAGACCAACACTATTTTCATGATCATTTGTATAGAGTTGATCGGCAATCTCAGGTCGTGCATCGAATGAACATGTCGCTAAATATAAACTGCGTTTGAGTTGACCACGATAATGCAGACGAGCAATAATCTCCTGGCCCGGATAGCAGCCTTTTTGATAGTCAAGGCCATCAATTAAATCAAGATTCAACATCTGAGGTAAAAGTTTTTCTGTGGTCTGTTGTGACAACCACGGATAGCCAGCATGGATGTCCACTAATTCCCAGGTGGCTGAGCCAACAGTGGTACTAGTCTGTGAAAATTCATGCCATAGGTTTGTCAGTTTTTCGATTGAGCCAATAAAGATATAACGCTGTGAATTATTTTTTGAACCGGCTGTGTGTAGACAATGAAGGTCATTCTGAATTGTAATATTACCTTCTTGTTCAGGTAAGGACTCTGTCGACTCAGCCAACAAATCATTATTTGTTTGTATGCCGACTCTGACCAACGCATCGCTTTTATCAGCGAGCTGTACATTCGACCGCATGATGTACATTTGTAGTTGTTTCAGGAATGAGTCCTTGAGTTCAGCGGGTAGCAGAATATTGAATCCTGTTTCATGGCGATAGATAAAAAATGTTGTTTTCACCTGGCCTTTTGGATTACACCATGCGGAAAATTGCAGATGATTTTTAGCTAACTGTTTTACGTTTGTTGTGAACTGTCCATTGAGAAAATCATCGGCATCTACACCTGTGACTTCGATTAGTGCTAGATGAGAAAGGTCAGTGATAAAATTATCAAAGGTCTGGTTATCATTCTCCTGGAAACCAAGCAGACGGTCAGCATCAAATTTGGCACCCTGGGTGCTTAGGAACTCTTGCCAGTCAGGAGACATCAGATAATTTTCTTCACTTATTCAGTTGAAATATTTTTTGAATTTGTTGCTGACTCACGGATGAAGGTAATAAGGTCGACATATTTAACATCAGGAGATGTTCTCTCCATTACCCAGGAAAGGATGTCAAGGTCTGTTTCCTCAAGCAGTTCCTCGAAAATATTTTGTTCTTTAACAGAGGCATAATCATAATGAGACTCAAGGTAATCCAGCAACAGGATATCCATTTCTCGTATACCACGTCGGCAACGCCAGATAAGCCTGGAACGTTGACTCATCAGTGTGCCTTATACAGAGCGTTCAACCAGCAGTTTTTTAATTTTGCCGATTGCCTTGGCCGGATTCAAATTTTTAGGGCAGGTATTGGTACAGTTCATGATGGTATGACAACGATACAATCTGAAAGGATCTTCTAACTCATCCAGACGTTCACCGGTATTCTCATCACGACTATCCGCTATCCAACGATAAGCCTGTAGCAAGGTTGCTGGGCCTAAATAACGATCACTGTTCCACCAATAGCTTGGACAACTGGTAGAACAACAGGCGCAGAGTATACATTCATATAGTCCGTCCAGTTCTGAGCGCTCTTCTTTTGATTGCAGGCGTTCACGATCAGGTGGAGGCGGCGATTGCGTCTGTATCCAGGGCTTGATAGAGGCGTATTGCGCATAAAAATTCGTCATATCGGGCACTAGATCTTTTACCACTGGCATATGAGGTAATGGGTAAATATTGATGTCACCTTTGTAATCTTCAATGGCATTGGTACAGGCCAGCGTATTTATGCCACCAATGTTCATGGCACATGATCCGCAAATCCCTTCGCGGCATGACCGACGGAAGGTTAAAGTAGTGTCGAGTTCATTCTTGATATAGATGATGGCATCAAGCACCATCGGGCCGCATTTATCCAGATCTATTTCATAAGTATCCATTCTTGGGTTATTGCCGGAATCAGGGTCCCAACGATAGACACGGAATGTTTTTTTATTACTGGCACCATTGGCAGCAGCAATGGTTATTCCTTTTTCAACTTTCGAATTTTTTGGAAGTGTAAATTCGGCCATAATTTGTAATCTCTCGATCTGATTTCTTATGTGTTGTTCAATTAGTATACGCGTTTCTTCGGTGGAAAGACTTCCACTTCGTCTGTCAATGTATACATGTGCACTGGGCGGTAATCGAATGTCACTTTGTAATCGTCGTCTAACCAGGCCAGGGTATGTTTCATCCAATTTTCATCATCACGTTCAGAGAAGTCTTCTCGTGCATGCCCACCACGACTCTCTTGTCGGTTCTCGGCACCGACAATACTGACTGTGGCACATTGCAGAAGATTTTCCAGTTCCAGTGTTTCGACCAGGTCAGTATTCCATATCATAGAACGGTCACCTACTTTGACATCTACAAAAGATGACGTAGTTTTCTGGAGTAATTCAATTCCTTCCTGCATGACATCGCCAGTACGGAACACGGCCGCATTGTTTTGCATGATGCGCTGCATTTCATTTCTGATATCAGCAGTCGGTTTTGAACCATTGGCATTTCTTACACGATCAAATTTATCAACCAGTTTGTTTGTTGCTGCTTCTGGCATCTCTTTATGCGGTGTGCCCGGTTTAATATTTTCAGCAGCATAGATTGCCGCCGCACGACCGAAGACAATCAGATCCAGTAATGAGTTGGAGCCCAGTCGGTTGGCCCCGTGTACGGAGACACAGGCGCATTCACCGATGGCCATTAACCCATCAACCACGGCATCGGGATCACCATCTTTTAATGTCACAACCTGACCCTGATAATTCGTCGGGATGCCGCCCATGTTGTAATGCACAGTTGGGATCACCGGAATAGGTTCCTTATTGACATCGACACCCGCAAAGATTTTGGCTGATTCGGCAATCCCCGGTAGACGTTCATTAATGACTTCTGGTCCCAGATGTTCAAGATGCAGGAAGATATGATCTTTATCCGGGCCAACACCGCGTCCTTCACGAATTTCCATGGTCATAGAGCGACTGACCACGTCACGTGATGCAAGATCTTTAGCAGAAGGTGCATAGCGTTCCATAAAGCGCTCACCTTCAGAGTTTGTCAGATAACCACCCTCACCACGACAACCTTCAGTGATCAAACAACCAGAGCCATAGATACCTGTTGGGTGGAACTGAATGAATTCCATGTCCTGCAGGGGCAGACCGGCACGCAATACCATGGCATTACCGTCACCAGTACAGGTATGAGCTGAGGTACATGAAAAATAGGAACGACCATAACCACCGGTCGCCATACATACGCTATGCGTGCGAAATAAATGTAACTTGCCTTCAGACAGATCCCAGGCCAGGACGCCTCGGCATACACCGTCATCATCCATGAGTAAATCCAGTGCAAAATATTCGATAAAAAATTCGGCTTCATGTTTGAGTGATTGTTGATACAGGGTGTGCAGAATGGCATGACCGGTTCTGTCCGCCGCTGCACAGGTTCGTTGTGCTGTGCCTTCACCATAATTGGTGGTCATGCCACCAAAAGGACGCTGGTATATCTTGCCTTCTTCAGTTCTTGAGAACGGTACGCCTTGATGTTCCAGTTCAATTACTGCAGGCACGGCTTCACGACACATATATTCAATGGCGTCCTGATCACCCAGCCAGTCTGAACCTTTGACGGTATCGTACATGTGCCAGCGCCAGTCATCTTCACCCATGTTGCCAAGGGCTGCGCTCATGCCGCCCTGTGCTGCAACGGTATGACTTCGTGTTGGAAAGACTTTTGTTAGACAGGCTGTCTTAAGCCCTTTGGCGGCCATGCCAAAGGTTGCACGAAGACCTGCACCTCCGGCACCGACAACCACCACATCATATTCGTGTTCAATGATTTCGTATTGACTAGACATACTTTGCTATGACCCCAGATAAATCTTTAAAACGGCTATCGCTGCTGCTAAACCGGCAAAAAATGAAACGAATTTAAGCAGGACAAGCCCCGTAATTTTCATCACCTTGCAATCTATATAATCTTCAATGACAACTTGCATACCAAGTTGTGCATGATGGAACATGGCAATGATAAAAAGTAATAGAAATACAGCCGACAATGGTGATTGAATCCATTCAATGGCAGCCTGGTAATTTAGTTCTGTCATGCAGACCAGCGAAAACACAAACCAGATGCTAAGTGGGATCAATGCAATTGCAGTTAGTCGTTGTGCAATCCAGTGATGGGTCCCTGACTTGGCTGAGCCCAGGCCACGAGCTTTAGCGAGTGGTGTGCTGAGACTCATGCCGTACCTCCGGCTGCCAAACAAGCCGTTAGAAGTGTAAAAATAACCGAGACTGCGACAACGACATAGCCTGTCTTGTAAACGACATCGATATCAAGCCCCAGGCCGACATCCCAGAACAAATGGCGTATACCGTTGCATAAATGGAAATATAGAGAGAACACAAAGGCATAAACCAAACACTGGCCATACCAGCTAGTGAGGTGGGCTTGTAATCTTGCAAAGAGTTCTGGGCCATCAGCAAGTGCGAATAACCAGTAGGTCAGAAAAAAAGCACCGACTGTCAGGAATACGCCTGTTCCACGGTGTGTAATAGACAACACTGAGGTCAGTTGTGGTTTATAGATTTGTAAATGTGGCGATAGCGGGCGATTGTCCGTTGCCATAATGTATTTACCTCTCTTAGCCTTCTAGATTGTCAGTCGTCCTGGCGTTTCATCCAAAAGGGACGGGTTTCAAACATTTATTAGTATTTTTAATCAAGCCTTGGAAATTAACTATCAGAAATCGATACAACGGCCACGTTTTTCCCAATCGCCATAACGCGTTGGCTCCAGGCCTTTCGGCCCACCGATTTCTTTTGCTTGTTTTTCAGAGCTTGTCTGATTTATTACATTATTATTGTCAATCTTGTCTGTCGACTCTTTGTTTTCCGCAGTTTGTGCTGCTCTGATATTTTTCTGATCCATGCTTTTTGTTTCTTATATGTGTTTGCGTTAAACGTACCTCGAAGATTTGAAATGATCACACAAACGAACGGCGGATCATACCAAAATCTATCGAACTTCAATACCCAAACTACCTGAAGCCTGTATTTTCAGGTAGTTTGGCTATAAATATCTATGTAGCTAAAAAACATTTAAAATGGATGTGCAGCGCAGCAATTTATCAAATTTACACAATCTGGCAAGGAGGCCGAATGACATCAGATAAGTCAAATTTTGAACTACCCATCAGATTTCCATTAACGGCCTCAAAATGGTTAATAGCCGTGGTTTATGTTAGTCATATTGGTGCGTTGGCCTGTATATGTTTTTCCAATATCTCAGTATTTCTGTTGCAGGCAATGTACTCAATCGTATTGCTCAGTCTTGCTTATTGGCACTACAAAATGATTTATCTGCCAAAAAGAGATCCCACAGAGCTGTTACTAAACGATAAAGATGAATGGTACATCATCGATGACATGCTGGGCGAAACAGAAGGTGAAATGACTCCTATTGAGTTATTGCCAGAATCTTTTGTGCATACACATCTGATTGTTTTGATGTTCAGGCAGGGCAGATGCAAGAGGGCTGTCATACTCACGCCCGATAATATTTCCAGGACGACATGCCGACGCCTGAGGGTGAGATTGAGATTTACTTTATGTGGGCTGGAACATTAAGCCAGGATATTGGGCATCTGGGTGCCATTAATTACAAGCATCTGTATTAAAAAAGCTAGGCAGACTCATTTTCTTTTTTGAGCCAGTCAATAATTTCTTCAGGTTGTGAAATTCTTCCATCAGCATTCCATTCATCTGGATTTTCTCCATTGGCGATATAGCCATAGTCGGCCGTCAGTGTTTTCATTCCGGCTGCACGTCCAGCCTCAATATCTCTTAAGGCATCCCCAATATAAAGTGAAGTTTCGGGATCACATCGTGCGACCTCACAGGCATGTAGCATCGACCCCGGATGTGGTTTTCGATAATCAGTGGTATCGCCGCTGATGATGCAAGCGGCCCTTTGGGTGAGTTTCAACTGTTCCATAACAGGGTTGGTCAACCATTCTGGTTTATTGGTTATCACACCCCATGTCATATTTTCCCCTTCGAGATAATCAAGCACTTCATCAATACCCGGGAAAACATGTGTGTCTTGATGTAGACGTTGTTGGTAAATATCCAGAAAGCGTATTCTTAGCCCATCAAACTCAGGATCATCTTCCTCAATTGAAAATGCCAGTTTAACCATGGCATTTCCGCCAAGCGAGACGGAGGGCCTTATCGATTCCAGGGGCAGGGCAGTTTCCCCCTGTTCATGGCGTACCTGGTTTAAGGCGGCTGCCAAATCGGGTGCGGTATCTGCAAGGGTGCCATCTAGATCAAAAAAGACACTTGAAATCATGGTTTATCCCTTTCAGATTTATCATTCATGTCATGGCCTGGTCATTAGCCTGGGCACACAAAATATAATTTACATCTGGTGAGTCTTTTAAATGACATTGTCTGATGAAAGGAAGATAGGAGATGCCTGATATATCAATGACTGTGAATCCGGATGTCCTGCACCATGAAGCAAGTTCAGACGGGCGAGTGTACTTTGAATATTCATGCGTCCCTACAGGCAGTAATTTCAATAAATATTCAGCTGCGATTTTAGTTTGCAGGTAAGCTTTTAAATTTCTGTTAATCGTGGATAAAAAAAGTAATCCGCCTGGTTTAAGCAAATGCATACATGCGTTAATAATGGACTCTGGATCAGGAACATGCTCAAGTAATTCCATGCAGGTAACAACGTCGAAGATGTTTTCGTGCCCGGAAGAAAACCTCTCAACTGTGGTGCAAGCATAAGAAATATCCAGATTAGCCTGTTGCGAATGTTCCTTAGCAACTTCTATAAGCTGTTCACTGATATCAATACCCGTCACTAAATTACTTCTTGATGCCAGGGCTTCTGACAGCAAACCCCCACCACAACCAACATCAAGGATGTTCTTATCTGTTAAATCAATATGGTCTTCAATATAAGCAAGACGCGTCGGGTTGATATCGTGCAGGGTTTGTAATTTCCCATCAGAATCCCACCATTCAGAAGCAAGTGCACTAAATTTGGATTTCTCTGCAAAATCAATATTTTCGGTAATATTTTTCATCAATAGCTTATTGTATTTATATTCATAACTGACTTTAGTTATATATTATAATTAATTGAATTATATAGACTATATTACTGGAATACTCACCTGGATATATAAGCTACTGAAAATCATGGTGTTTATATCCAGTTCTAAAACATTGAAATGACATTAAGTGATAGTGTACTCTCAACATAATGCCATCTCAAAAGATAAGGTCATCTTAAAAGATCGAACTAGTGAAGAATAAAAATCATGTTCTGTCTTCAAACACATTCGTAAAAAACTCATAGGGGAGTTTGAAATGAAGAAGTTGTTTCTTGGAAAGTTGCGGCTGATTATTTGTGTCGTATTAGTTGTTTTCATTTCAGGGTGTGCCACGACAGGTACACATGACGAGCGCGATCCGATTGAAGGATTCAACAGAAGTATGTACAGCTTCAATCAGGGTATGGATAAGGTCTTATTTAATCCTGTTGCAAAATTTTATCAGGCAATTACCCCTGACTTTATTGAGAAGGGCATTAGTAATTTCTTCAACAACCTTGATGATATTTCTATTATCGCGAACGACATTCTGCAGCTAAAAATCGGGCAGGCATATATGGATACAGCCAGATTTATCTTTAACTCGACTTTAGGCTTAGCTGGATTCCGTGACGTATTGACCTGCCCCCAATAACGATACCAAAGGTTAAGTTAGAGTTTGTGTTCAATTGACTATTGTATTCCCTGATGTGTTGGCGTGACAAATCCTAGTGTGATGCGTTTCGTCATAACGGTTTGTGGTG
>JAKZTI010000085.1:0-3703 GCA_047517145.1 Gammaproteobacteria bacterium | reverse complement strand
CTGTTTTAATGCCTAGTTCTCTGCAGGCACGAAGTATACGGAGTGCGATTTCGCCACGATTGGCTATAACAATTTTTTCAAGCATGATTTTTCTAAAGGAAATTACTACGGATTATAATTATTCTGCTTAATTGAATTTCTAATTCTCATAAGATTACTTGATAGCAAATAATGGCTGTCCATATTCAATGGGTTCACCACTTTCAACGTAGATTTTACTAAGCACACCGCTAGTATCCGCTTCGATTTGATTCATGATTTTCATAGCTTCGATAATACATAAGACTTCACCCTTTTCTACTGTTTGGCCGATTTCGACAAAAGCAGGAACATCCGGTGAAGCTGATGAATAAAATATACCCACCATCGGTGACTTAATGATGTGACCCTCATCTACCGCAGGTAAGGGTGTTTCTGGTGCGCTCTGCATGGGTGCAGAATCAACATTAGCCTGAGGAATAGCTACAGGCACCTGTGATGCTTGGACAACTGCTTGCTGCGTGTTCGATATATGATGACTGGTAATACGAACAGACTCTTCGCCTTCATGTATCTCTATCTCGGAGATACCTGACTCCTGCAGCAATTCGATAAGTTTTTTTACTTTACGGATATCCATTAATTTACCTTACTGTTTTTGTGTCTTTATTTTTATGAAGTGTCTTTCTCTAGAAATTGTCCCGCTGCCTGCATTGCCGCTTCATAACCAAAAGCACCCATGCCACTCACTATCGCCTTTGCGATATCGGAAAGATAAGAATGCTTTCTGAACTCCTCACGAGCGAACACATTTGACAGGTGAACCTCAATAAAAGGGATGCTGACACTTAGAAAAGCATCGCGGAGGGCAATGCTGGTGTGTGTGAAAGCACCAGGATTTATAATAATGAAATCTGTTTCTTCAGTTTTGGCCTGATGGATCCGATCAACCAGCTCGTGCTCGGCATTACTTTGAAAGCTTGTCAGTTTGTGCCCTGCTGTCTCAGCAATTAATTGAAGCTGCTGATCAATTTCTGCGAGTGTGGTTGTGCCGTACACTTCAGGTTCCCGCTGTCCTAGCATATTAAGATTTGGGCCATTGAGCACCAGTATTTTAGCCATTCTTGGTTCCTGAACTTATTTCTTGAGATTTCAATGCAGTTTCCAGCATATTAGCAGGAATTAATGACTATTTCGAGAATTTCACTGAAATTAGGCAATTTTACTATCGACTTGGATTAAACAGTTTTTTACAGGAGTGAAGTAATTATCTGCTCTGCTTCTGAGACAGATAATGGGCCTACCTTGATAAAATTGATGTTGCCGCTTCGATCAAGAATCACTGTGTAGGGCAAGCCACCGTTGCGATTACCAAATTTACCTGCCAGTTTAATGACTTCCTGTTCACCATGAAGTAGTGGATAATTAATTCCGAGTTTGTTTGCGAAATTCGTGACATCGTCCACGCCTTCGAGTGCTATGCCCAAAAATTGCAGACCTTGATCACCATATTTGTCCTGCAAATTAATAAAGTGAGGAATTTCCTCCAGGCAGGGTGGACACCAGGTCGCCCAGAAATTAATCACCAGGACTTTACCTTGCCATTCAGAAATATTTCGCGACTGCCCTGATACATCCATCAGACTAAAATCAGGGGACGGCTTGCCCGTCAGGTCTTCCGTATTTGGTTGTAGCGCAGGAGCCAGGTTCTCAACTTGTTTGTTCGAACGAATATATTCTGAAAGAAAAATTCCAGCAGAAAAACAAGTCACAACGATGACAGCTGTTATCAATGTTCCCCGTTTCATTTATTCACTAATCACTTCGTTTACATGTTTCAAAAAATCTTCTGTATCCATAAAGCCAACGAGCCGATGTGGTTTTTCCTCGATTCCCTGCTTGTTGAAAAAAAGAATGGCTGGAGGCCCATATAAACTGAATTTTTTGAGCAAGGCTTTGTCAAGCTCGTCATTTGCTGTGACATCCGCCTGTAACAAGATAACGTTACTCAACATTTGATGAACTCTTGAATCTGAAAACGCCTCGTGCTCCATTTCCTTGCAAGTGATACACCAGTCAGCATAAAAATCCAGCATGACAAATTTATCTTCATTAGCGGCTTGATCCAGAACAGACTGCAGACTATCGACGCCTTTAATCACCTGGAAAGATAATGTGTTGGATCTGACTTCACCTGCCTGATCTTTATTCAATAAACCTTGCAAAGGCTTAAACATATTACTGCCGCCACTGGCAGCGCCAACCATTAAGATGAGTCCGTAGGCAAGCATCGCCAGGCCCAGGCCACGCCATAATCCTTGCCATTTTGATTGCCTTTCTGATCTATCCAGCGCGCCCATATAGATGGCAGTGACAATGAATAATAATGCCCATAAAGCCAGAGCTAAGGACCCCGGCAATACACGCTCCATAAACCATACCGCCACTCCTAACATCAAGACACCAAAGATGTGCTTGATGGTCTCCATCCAGGCACCTGCTCTGGGTAATAATTTGCCTGCCGATGTGCCAATCGCGAGTAAAGGCACGCCCATACCCAACCCCATGGCAAACAGTGCAGATCCACCAAGCATCGCATCGCCCGTTTGGCCGATATAGAGTAATGCTCCGGCTAGAGGTGGTGCGATACAGGGCCCGACAATAATGGCAGACAATACGCCCATCGCTGCAACACCTGGCAATGTGCCGCCTAACTTTCCACTCGCATGTGAGTGCTTACTATGCCAACTGCTTGGTAATTGCAATTCATAAAAACCAAACATGGATAAAGCCAGCAAAACAAACACCCCGCTGAATGCAGTAATCACCCAGACGTTTTGTGATGCAGCTTGCAGATTCAATTCAAATGATCCGGCAATAACACCCAGAACAGCATAGGTTAATGCCATGGAAATAACATAGGTCAGTGATATATAAAACGAACGTAATGTAGTTATGTTGCGACCCTGACCAACGATAATCCCGGATAGAATCGGTATCATTGGAAACACACAAGGCGTCAAAGCCAGTAATAAACCAAAGCCAAGAAACACAATAATATTTTGTAGAAAAGCATCATCCGACAGGTGTTCGGTAATTTCATCTTGTTCAGAGAGTTCTTTTGTCCCTGGTTCTGATGCAGCAGATTCATCTGCTCCTGTAGCAACCTCGGCAACCGCACTCGCGATCAAATTGATTGGTAATATCTTACTTACCGGCGGGTAACACAGAACGTCTTCTTTGCAACCCTGATAATTAACAAGCAATTCTGCTGTAGACACTTCGGTATCACTTCTCTGGATTGTTAGCTGCGCATCAACATTATGATAATTCACCCAGACACTCCCAAAATCCGGATCGTTCTTCAGCTTCCCTACGGGCAGATTTATATCAGTAATAGTGAGGTCATCGCCCTGCCCAATGTTGTCCTTCTTGATTGAAAATTGGAATTTGTCCCTGTAAAGATAGTAGCCATCTGCAATCTTCCAACGCACATTGATTACATCTTTTGAAACCACTTCGGCAGAGACAATAAATGCCTCATCAGGATCCAGGAATTCAGGCTGTTCGGCCCCGGTAAGCTTGCCAAATAAATTATCAATCCCGTCAGACAAAGATCCTGCCAACGCGATATTATAAGATGTTGCTGAGGTAGTTACTGCCAGGACAAGCGACAGCAAGCGTAATGCTGCCGTATTCATTTATTTTGTGTTGTCTTCAATCC
>JAKZTI010000084.1:0-9605 GCA_047517145.1 Gammaproteobacteria bacterium | reverse complement strand
ACTCACAAGATATAAGTAAAGGTATAAAAATAATCGTTGGTGAAGATAATCAAACTAATCAAAAAGTAATACGTAAAATTCTTGAAGAAGGCAACCATAAAGTTACTATCGTTGACAATGGCGAAAAAGTTCTTGATGCATTGGAGGAAGACGATTTTGATCTAGTGATTCTTGATATGCATATGCCGATTATGGATGGTATAGAGGCTGCCAAGATAATCAGATTTACCAATGCCGGTAAAAAACATCTTCCTGTTATCATGCTTACTGCAGATGTCACAGTAGAATCAATTCAAACATGTAAGGATGCCAAGATAGATATTCATCTGACAAAACCTGTCGAACCCAGAATATTGCTCAATACAATCTCTTCGCTTTACGAACGCAAGATGGAAATATCTTTACAGGAAGCCAAGCCCTCTCTCAAACTCGTCAATCACCCAAGTTTAGAGAATATTCCATTAATCGATGACCAGACACTCAGCACCCTGTCATCGATGGCATCAAACGAAGACTTCCTTACTGACCTGATTAGAGGTTATCTTCACGATTCAAAAGAGCTGATTGAAAAGATTGAGATATCTGTAGCGAGCATGCAATATGAAAGTGTGTCAGACCTCACCCACGCTATGGATGGGAGTTCACGCAGTATCGGTGCTATGCAAATTGCATTTCTTGCACGTACTATTCATGACCTCACACTATCAGAACGTCGAACCACAATTCCAGGCCAGATACAGAAATTACATATAGCTTTTGAACAAACATCAGCTGCATTTAATGCCTACCTGGATAACCAGAAATCTGCTACCTCATAAATAACAATATTTTGTTAAGTTTTACTTTTACTTTTTAAATAAATAATATTCCTCCGCTTCATCAAGCTGCTTGTGGATATTCATATTCCAGTTTTACATCGTGATGACATACATCACTAGTTGGTAATCCGTTAAAATCTAACCACTGATGATTTTCGAAATCATATAATTTGCATTTATGCATTGTTATCAAAAAATCCTTGATAGAGAAATTGACTGTAACCAATTCGTCACCAAGATAATTTTCCAGAACTTTTTGCGCTTTTGCTAAATTATATAGCGGTATCCTTGAATCCACATGGTGTGCAGTATGCTCCATAATGTTATGACTAAACATATTGTACCAATGAGGAAATTTCAAGTGCATGGTGATTTCTTCAATCTCGACGGCCTGATCTCGTTCAACTTTAGTCCTGAACCAGGGTATCGTTTCATGTGTATGATGCCCATAAACGGTAAAACCAAACATGAAATTACTAACTACGAACGGGATAAGGAATGCCAGTAGAATTATTTCCATTGAAGAACTATGCGCAGAAGCTGCACCAAATTGATGTAGTGCCCATAAAAATGCTCCCATGTAGCTGGAAACAAGCAAAAAATCTAAGCAGGCCGATTGCCTGTTTTTCTTCACTAGTCTTTGGTATGGGTAGAATTTATCTTTCCACCAACGCTCTACAATATAATAGAAAGGTATCCCAATAGGGCTTCTATATAATTGTTCCAGAGATTTTCTCCATTTTGGCAAATGGTCATATTCCTCTTTTGACAAAGGGGACCATGAATTATCTCCCTGCGTGTTTGTTGATTGATGATGCGTTTTATTATGCGCAATCAACCAGAGGCTGTAGTTATGATAAGAAGGTAAAAATGCCAAACGGGCTAGAATCTTATTAAGCATTCTATTTTTGGTGAAACTTGCATGGGCAGCATCATGGGCTATAACAAAAATTGTAGAAATTTTTAGCCCTGCTACAACAGCACACAATACTCTCAAAGGTAAATATTCCAGGAAAATAATACCTGCAATAGAAAGTGTATAAATTACAAATTCTGTTGAGAATATAAACAATGCTTTTTTCGTGTCTCTGTTTGTATATTCAACAACTTCAGAACGTAATTGTTTAAGGTTTAGATGACTCATCTAATCTCTCCTTTATTAAATTTTGAGCGAATATCTAATTCAAGACATGGCCTTATACTGCTGTTACTTTTGATAAAGGAATATCATTTATCTGTTCAGCATGCTTTTTCTGACTGCGTACCAAACGCAACATCGTCCGCATATCTCTTTCAGTAAGATTTAAAGCTGCCTCGACCCAGATGTCACAAATATCGATTAGCTGTTGGTATTTGATAGGATTGACGCACTGACGTACTTTATTAAGAGCCTGATAACTATTCCGACGGTTACGATTAGCGCGAATAAACGAACTGACCGCAGACTCCCCTTCTCCATTTTCAGCAAGCACATCAACAATACCCATATCGTAAAATTCATCAGCGCTATACAAACGTCCACTTAGAATTATTTTTTCAGCTTGAGCAGGGTTTAATTTTTGCGCAAGAAGGTTATAAGCTCCCATCCCGGGGAAAAGATTAAACAATACCTCAGGCAATCCCATTTCTGCCTTTTTTTCTGCAATAATTACATGACTGGATAAAGCTGCCTCAAACCCACCACCTAGCGCATTACCGTTGATTAGTGAAATTGTAGTAATTCCCTGATCAAAGCCCATCATGTTCGGATACATTGTATCAATACATGCTTTGCCATAATCTCTTAAGGCTTGTGCATCATTATTTTCAATACATTGAACAAAATGGTCAAGATCACCACCAAAATTAAATACAGGCTGACGTGAACTAACAACGTGGTAGTGAATATCAACAAGCTTACCTTGATAAGGAAGTTTGCCTTTATAGTGCTTCAATTGGTCCTGAAAGATTTTCAGTTCGCGTAACAGTGTGAGTGTGATACAAGAACGAGGACTCGGATTTAAATATACCCAGACGCTATTCTCTTCTGGCTCTATACGTACTTCAAGATGTTTAAATTTTTGAAAAGCTACTTCGTTTGCATAATGTAAATTACTCATGACTTTCTCCTTCTCTTCTCTAAAGAAATTTAAGATTGTTATTGCTATAGAAAACAGCAATATAAAAATTGCCACCCTACAGTCTAACAGGAAAAAGCTAAGAAACTATATACCCCATGTGGGGTAAGCTCATGAATAATAAGCTATTGTTGGTGTGAATTGTCGCTTGAAAACTACAATTGAACGCTTATTCGAGTAGCACAACAGCGTAAACAGCGATGCCCTCCTTGCGGCCAATGAAGCCCATTTTTTCCGTCGTGCTTGCCTTGATATTTATATTATCGAGATGAGAATCTATATCTTGCGAAATATTTTTACGCATCCCCAATATGTAGGGGGACATCTTTGGAGCTTGTGCGAGTATGGTAATGTCCGTATTAACTAGGCGCAGGTTTTTTTCGTCAATTAATGCCTTAACTTGTCTTAATAATATCCTGCTATCAATATTTTCGAATTCTTCAGAACTATCTGGAAAAAAATGTCCAATATCGCCTAAAGCGGCAGCACCGAGTAGTGCATCGCACAGTGCATGAATGACTGCATCGCCATCTGAATGCGCTGAAAGTCCTTTTTCATAGGGTATTGTTACGCCACCAAGTATCAATGGGCAGTCATCTGCAAAGGTGTGGGCATCATAACCATGTCCGATACGCATCAGTCATTCTCCTGCTGAGATAAAAATAATTCAGCCAGTGCTAAATCATTATTATGGGTAATTTTTATATTATCCGGTTGGCCTTCTACCAGGACTGGCTGCAGGCCATTTAATTCAATTGCCTGTGCTTCATCTGTAACCAGCAGATCTTTAGACAAGGCATTTTCTAATGAATCAATTAGAACGTCCAGGTGAAACATTTGTGGCGTTAACGCATGCCACAGGCCTTCACGATCAACTGTTTCCTGTATCGTGCCTGTAGTATCTGCACGCTTCATGGTATCTCTTACGGGTAATCCCAACAGCCCACCAACATCATGACCTTCCAGGGTATCTATTAGTCGATCAATGTCTTCATTTCGTAAACAAGGACGGGCTGCATCATGTACCAGGACCCAGTCATTGCTGCTTGCGTGATCAGATAAGGCACGCAAACCATTTAAAACAGAATGACAGCGTTCAACACCACCTTCAACATCAGTAATCTTCGGGTGCGAACTAATATCCAGAGTTTTCCAGATATCATCGTTCCCTGAAATTGCAACAACAACGCCTTCAATCTTTGGGTGTAAACAAAAACGTTCCAGGGTGTGTTCAAGTATGGTCTTGTGCTTGATGCTTAAATATTGCTTTGGAACATCTGCCTGCACTCGTGTGCCGATACCCGCAGCAGGAATAACTGCCCAATAACGCAAGCCAGTTGACATGTACTCTGATTAATCCCTTTGTTTGCCAAGGTACTGCGTATTGACCAGTTGATAAAAGGTCTCATCTTTTTTTATCATCCCCATTTCACTTCGAGCACGTTCTTCAATCGCATCCAGACCCTGCTTTAAATCCAGAACTTCAGCGGCCAATGAATCATTGCGTTCTTTTAATGACTCATTTTCATCAAGGATCGATTGTTTCTCCTGCTGCAGATGATGCACCTCCGTCATGCTGCCATTGCCAATCCACAATCTGTACTGTAGCAGCACCAACATTGTGAAAAGCATGACAGTGACGAATTTCATAATAGTTGAAACATCTCCCGAATATTGTTCATTTGAGTTTATTTTAGATTATAGAATGTATCTTTCCCTGGATAACTGGCGCGATCACCCAATTGGTCTTCAATTTTCATCAGACGATTATATTTCGCAACCCGATCAGAACGTGACAGTGACCCTGTCTTGATCTGGCCCGCAGATGTTGCGACTGCCAGATCGGCAATGGTTGTATCTTCAGTCTCTCCCGATCGATGCGAAACAACAGCTGTATATCCTGCTTCTTTAGCCATGTTAATCGCCGCAATTGTTTCTGTTAATGTCCCTATCTGATTGACCTTGATTAGAATTGAATTACCAATATTTTTGTCAATACCTTCTTTAAAAATTTCTGTATTGGTTACGAACAGATCGTCACCAACCAACTGTACATCTTTGCCAAGTCTATCAGTCAACAACCGCCAGCCATCCCAATCATCCTCGGCCAACCCGTCTTCCATGGTGATCAATGGATACTTATCGAACCAAGGGGCAAGAAAATCAATAAACTCTTCTGCGCTTAATACCTTGTTCTCTGATGCAAGATTATATTTTCCATCTTCATAAAATTCTGAACTTGCAACATCAAGCCCTAGCAGAATATCTTCACCTGCCTTGAAACCGGCCTTATCTATGGCCTCAAGGATTACCTCAATGGCTTCTTCATTAGAGGACAAGTTCGGAGCGAATCCCCCTTCATCACCTACTGTGGTACTCAAGCCTCTCGCTGAGAGCACTGATTTAAGTGCATGAAATATTTCCGTGCCATATCTCACGGCTTCTCTGAAACTAGATGCACCGACTGGTAAAACCATAAACTCCTGAATATCAACACTATTGTCTGCATGTGCGCCGCCATTGATGATATTCATCATCGGCACCGGCATGACCAAAGGTCCATCACCGCCCAGATATTCATAAAGAGGAATTCCTTTCTCATTGGCTGCCGCATGGGCTGTTGCCATTGAAACTGCCAGGATCGCATTGGCGCCTAGATTCGCCTTATTTGGCGTACCATCCAGATCAATCATGGCCTGATCGACACCGGCTTGATCCGTGACATCCATTCCGACAACGACAGAACTGATCTTAGTGTGAATATTCTCAACAGCTTTGAGTACACCTTGACCCAGATAACGATTCTTATCGCCATCTTTTAATTCCAGTGCCTCGCGGATACCTGTCGATGCACCGGAAGGCACCATGGCACTACCCACTGCCCCTGTTTCTGTAACAACCTCTGCTTCGATGGTCGGGTTACCTCGTGAATCGAGTACTTCTCTTGCAATAATTTTAGCTATGGCAGACACACAATTTACCTCGTTATAATTTTTATCCGGATTTACCCTTCGTCAGGCATTGTCAGGTGCCGGTTTTACCTGTTCATCAATATTTTTTAGTGTTTCCAGTAATTCTCGCATTTCATCCAAAGGCCAGGAATTAGGCCCATCACTCAAAGCCTTTTCTGGATCTGGATGAGTTTCCATAAACAATCCGGCAATGCCTACAGCAGTCGCTGCACGTGCTAACGCCGGAACAAACTCCCGTTGTCCTCCTGACTGGGCCCCCTGGCCTCCTGGCATTTGTACTGAGTGTGTGGCATCAAACACGACAGGACAACCCGTATCTTGCATGACCACTAGTGATCGCATGTCTGAAACCAGATAATTGTAACCAAAACTTGCACCCCGTTCACAGACCATAATCTGTTCATTGCCTGTCGCACGCGCTTTATTCACAACATGTTGCATGTCCCAGGGTGCCAGAAACTGGCCCTTTTTAATATTCACTGGCAGACCATGACTTGCCACATCCTGAATAAAATCAGTCTGTCGACACAGAAAAGCGGGGGTTTGTAGAACGTCAACCACAGCTGCAATTTCGTCCAGGGGTGAACCATCATGTACATCTGTGAGGACAGACACATTCAGGGTTTCTTTCACCTTCGCCAGTATTTTCAATCCTTTATCGATGCCGGGCCCACGATAGGATTCATGTGAACTCCTGTTTGCCTTGTCATATGAAGACTTGTAAATGAAGGCAATACCCAGCTCAGTGGTCAACTCCTGTAAATAAGCCGCCACGTCCATGGCCATCTGTTCGCTTTCTACAACACAAGGGCCTGCGATTAAAAAGAACGGCTTGTCACTGCCAACTTCAAAATCACACAACTGCATTCCTGGCCTCCTTACTGCTGCCAGGTTCTGCCAGACTCTCATTCTGGGAATCACGGTAACGTGATGCGGCTGCAACAAAGCCAGTAAAGAGTGGATGTCCATCTCTGGGTGTTGATGTGAATTCTGGATGGAACTGACAGGCAACAAACCAAGGGTGATCCGCCAGTTCAATAATTTCGACCAATTGACCGTCCATCGACAGGCCGGTAAATTTCATCCCGGCTTCTTGCAGTTGTGACTTATAAGTATTGTTAAATTCGTAGCGATGTCGATGACGCTCTACGATGACATCCTTGCCATACAATTCCCTGACGCGGCTGCCTTCCAGTAATTGGCACTGCTGACCACCCAGGCGCATGGTCCCACCCAGATCGGTATTCTCATCACGTTGCTCGATCGCACCATTATGATCCATCCATTCTGTAATTAGCGCAATCACAGGATGTTTGCTATCACTGACAAATTCAGTGCTATTTGCATCTTCAAGTCCAGGCTGATATCTGGCGAATTCGATGACCGCCAACTGCATGCCAAGACAAATACCAAGATACGGAATATTATTTTCCCTGGCATATTTAACGGCAGCAATCTTTCCGTCTATGCCTCTGTTGCCGAAGCCACCGGGAACAAGAATCGCATCCATATTATTTAAACAATCGGTGCCTGTTGTCTCCAGCTCTTCCGAATCAATATATGTAAGTTTGATACTTGTTCGGGTATGAATGCCCGCGTGGGTTAGTGCTTCAGTCAGTGATTTATATGAATCAGCAAGATCAATATACTTACCCACCATGGCAATGTTTACTTCACCTTGAGGTGATGCCATTGCCTCTACAACCGCATCCCATTCGCCAAGATCTGCCGGAGGGATATCAAGGTGTAATTTTTTCGCAACGATCTCGTCCAGTCCCTGTTCATGCAAACTTCTTGGTATCTTGTAGATATTATCGACATCTATGCCTGAGATAATCGCAGACTCCTCAACATTGGTGAAGAGTGCAACTTTTTTACGCTGATCGTCCGGCAAGGGTTGCTTTTCTGTACGGCATAGCAACACATCAGGTTGAATACCAATGGAACGTAATTCTTTTACTGAGTGTTGTGTTGGTTTAGTTTTTGTCTCCCCGGCCGCCGCGATATAGGGCACCAGTGTCAGATGCATAAACAAGGTATTTTCTGCCCCCAACTCAAATCGGAGTTGACGAATCGCTTCGAGAAAGGGTTGTGACTCGATATCACCCACCGTACCGCCGATCTCAACCATGGCAATCTGGGCATCCTCGGCACCTTCCGTAATGCACTTCTTGATTTCATCAGTGATATGCGGGATCACCTGAACTGTACCACCGAGATAATCACCGCGACGCTCCCGCTGAATCACATTCGAATAGATCCGACCCGTGGTGTAATTATTGCGCTTGCCCATGGTAGTGCGCACAAAACGTTCATAGTGACCCAGATCAAGATCGGTCTCAGCACCATCCTCGGTAACATAGACTTCTCCATGTTGGAACGGACTCATGGTCCCCGGATCAACATTGATGTATGGATCCAGTTTTAGCAAGGTCACTTTCAAACCGCGTGCCTCAAGAATGGCACCCAATGATGCTGAAGCAATACCCTTTCCCAAAGAAGAGACCACACCGCCAGTAACAAAAATGAACTTAGTCATTCGACTTTTTATATACCATCATTGAGATTAGTCGGGGGGGAGGAGTCCTTATCGATTCGCCTGAAGTGTTGTGAACCGTTGGTATGTTCAATAAGGCTTGTATTTCGTTCCATAACTCGCGGACGATGCTACCAGATATGCTCATCTTTCTCCATCTTGAAGCCGCTTATTTTCACTGTCAACCCTGCTATTGTGACCCTATCATGTAGAATGTTTGCCCTTTTGAACCCAGAGTACGGAGCCTGCCCGGAGGGGAACACCTGAATAAATGACATTTAGCGAATCGTATAACCTGCCCCGCGCGGCCCTCGCTACAACATTGGCCGCATTGATGTTCGCCTCGATGGGGGTGGCTGTACGCTACGCGTCAGCCTCGCTTCCAAGTGAGATGTTGGTGTTTTTAAGAAATAGCTTTGGGCTTTTGTTTCTGCTGCCCTGGTTATATCACGGTGGCTTCAGCAGTCTAAAAACAAATCGCCTGTCAGGACATATCACCCGCTCCGTCACAGGCCTGGCCGCGATGTATTGCTTCTTTTACGCTATTGCACATCTGCCTCTCGCGGAAGCCGTATTACTTAATTTCAGCTCGCCCATCTTCATTGCGATCATCGCAATTCTATGGCAAGGCGAAGAAGCCACGCGTAAACTTCTATTAACCATTGCCATTGGTTTCACAGGTATCTGTCTAATCCTGAAACCAGGCATGGGGATTTTATCTGCTGCTGCATTGGTCGGTCTGATCTCTGCAGTCTTTGCTGCACTGGCGATGGTTTCAATTCGTAATTTATCAAAGACAGAACCAACACGTCGTATTGTTTTTTACTTCAGCGTCACGGCAACCCTGATTTCAGCCATTCCTATTTTCTGGTATTGGCAAACACCAGACTTGAAACCATTATTGGCCATGGTATTTGCAGGATTCTCAGCAACACTGGGTCAGCTATTTTTGACCCATGGTTACAGCCTCGCACCTGCCGCAAGAGTCAGTCCATACAGCTACAACACCATTCTATTTGCTGCAATTTATGGCTGGATATTCTGGTCTGAAACACCGGACATTCTTACCCTATTCGGTGCATTGCTCATCATCTGCGCAGGCATCATTACCCTGTTAAGCCGACCAACACGTAGTCTGACAGAGCCCGACTAGGATTTATTT
>JAKZTI010000083.1:0-8718 GCA_047517145.1 Gammaproteobacteria bacterium | reverse complement strand
ACATTTTCCATACGATATTGTCGTCAGGGAGTCCCCGGAAGAAATTATCGTTGTCGCCATAGCTCATCAGTCTCGACGACCCGGGTACTGGCAAAAACGTCTTCGCACCTGATGGTCAAGCCCACTGACGACAGAGAATATTTTGTCATCATGGATACAGCCCAAACGCTCCAATGCATCATAGAATGGATTTGCAATACCGATCGATGAGAATGGAAATAATAAAACCAGGTGAAATGACTACTGAATATATTGCTCATATCCGATCTTCAGATAGGAAGATTCAAACAGTAGAAAAGCATCTTTATGAGGTTTCAGAGATAGCTTCGGAACTGGCGGAAAAGATAGGCAGTCGTGAAGCGGGAGCTCTATTGGGACTCATGCATGATTTTGGGAAATATAGTTCCGAATTTCAAAATTATATCAAGTCAGCGAAGGGCGAGATAAATCCTGATGAAGACGATTATATTGATGCGAGAGGAATGAAAGGAAAGATAGACCATTCCAGCGCCGGTGCGCAGTGGATATGGCATGAGTTAAAAGATGAACCTGTAGGAGGAGCATCACTTTGCGCACAGATTCTGGCGCTATGTGTTGCATCACATCATAGCGGCCTCATTGATTGTTTAAAGCCGGGAGGTGGTAATAGTTTTATTACTCGAATGAACAAGGAAGATGAAAAAACGCATTTGAGAGAGTGCAAAGACAAGGCCCCGACGGGAATTCTGGAGAGCGCCAAATTACTGACAAGTGAAACTCTGTTAAGAGATATGTGTCAGCACCTACAACAATTTACGAGTAATAATCAACACGGGCAAAATATCTCGGAAAAGATAAAATATTTTTATATTGGATTCTGGGCGCGCTTTCTGTTCTCCTGCCTGATCGATGCTGATCGAATCAACAGCGCCGATTTTGAAACTCCAAAAAACAAACAATATCGTCATAATTCCAACGTTAACTGGCAAGTAGCTATACATCGAACAGAGATTTTTTTAGCTGATTTGCCTGTTGTAAATCCGATTGACATAATTCGGCGCGATATTTCGGAAAAATGCAAGGAAAGAGCCATTGAGCAACAGGGACTGTACACCCTAACCGTGCCGACAGGCGGTGGCAAGACGTTTACCAGTCTGCGTTTCGCTTTGCATCATGCCAAAAAACACCAACTGGACCGTATCATCTATGTTATTCCCTATACATCGATCATTGATCAGAATGCGACTGAGATAAGAAGAATCATAGAACGTGAAGATGACCCCAGGCCATGGATACTTGAACATCATTCCAATCTGGAACCGGAACAACAAACCTGGCACAGCAAGCTGGTAGCGGAAAATTGGGATGCCCCCATCATACTAACGACCATGGTACAGTTTTTGGAAACACTGTTTGGAGCAGGCACGCGCGGCGTGCGTCGAATGCACCAATTGACAAATAGCATCATCATCTTTGATGAAATCCAGACGTTACCAATAAAATGCACTCATCTGTTTTGCAATGCTCTAAATTATTTAACCACGTACGCTAAAACGACGGCAGTGTTGTGCACTGCAACGCAGCCACTTCTTAATAAACTGAAATCTCCTGAAAAAGGAGAATTGTTTTTACCAAAAGATGCAGAGCTAATTGGTGATGCTGAAAGTGTTGAATCACTGTTTGAGGAATTAAAGCGAGTAACTGTTTGTAATAAAGTACGGCCTGGAGGCTGGACTGAAAATGAGGTGGCAGAATTAGCAGTATCAGAATTCCAAAAAGTGGGGAGTTGCCTGATTATTGTCAATACAAAAGCATGGGCACATACACTGTATGGAATCTGTTCGTCTACAGTAGATAAAGACAGCCTGTTTCACCTCAGCACAAATCAATGCCCGGCCCACAGGAGAACAATACTGAAACGAGTTCGGGACAGGCTGGATGACAATGAGCCAGTTCTCTGTATCAGCACACAACTGGTTGAAGCAGGTGTGGATATAGATTTTGGCAGCGTCATCCGTGCCTTGGCGGGACTTGATTCGATTGCACAGGCGGCTGGGCGCTGTAATCGAAATGGCAGAAAGGATAGAGGTGTAGTCCATGTGGTCAACCCGAAAAAAGAAACCATCGATTTATTGAAGGATATCAAAGAGGGACGCGATAAAGCCCGGCGTGTATTAGATGAGGTCGACAGCGATGACATACTCAACCCAGAGACCATGAATCAATATTTTAATTATTATTTTTTCGGGCGCGCCGATGAGATGAGTTATCCGGTTACAGAAAAATATGCGGCTTGCACCGACACCTTGCTCAACTTGTTAAGCGATAACAAAAATAATGTCACTAAACATAGTAATTCATTACTCCGACAGTCCTTTATGACGGCAGGCAAGGCATTCAAGGCTATTGAAGCACCTACTGAAGCGCTGATCGTGCCTTATGGTAAGGGAAAAGAAACCATCACCAACCTTTGTGCAGCAGCTAAAGAATTTAACCCCGGGTGGTACTACGGTCTTATAAAAGAGGCCCAACAGTACAGTGTAAATTTATTTCCCAATGTGCGACAAAAGCTGGCTGATGCAGGCGCAATATACGAAATTCAAAGTGAAGGAATCTACTATCTGGATGAATGTTTTTATAGTGATGAGTTTGGTGTTTCCACCGAGGCGGTAAAGCAGTTATAGCCCCTGGTATGTTAAACGTTATGGATGCAAAAAATACAATTGAGCTCAACCTGACAGGCAAATACGCACTCTTTACCGATCCTGTTACAAAAATTGGTGGAGAGAAATTTTCATATCATGTGCCCACTTATGAAGCAATCAAAGGGGTGCTGAAGTCGATTTACTGGAAACCAACCTTTATATGGTACGTGGACGAAGTGCGGGTTATGAAGCCTCTAAGAACTCAGGCAAAAGGTATGAAACCAATTAAATACCACACAGCTGGTAATGAACTATCAATTTATACCTATCTGCATGACGTGGAATATCAGGTGAAAGCGCATTTTGAGTGGAATGAGTATCGTCCGGAATTGAAACAAGACCGCAATGACGGAAAACACTTCAATATTGCTAAACGTATGCTTGAAAAAGGCGGAAGACAGGATATTTTTTTGGGAGTCAGAGATTGTCAGGGGTATGTTGAACCTTGCATGTTTGGAGAAGAGAAAGGCGCTTACGATGATATTGAGGAACTCGGATTCGGTATGATGTTCCATAGTTTTGGCTACCCGGATGAAACAGGCAAGAATAAACTGGAAAAGCGCTTATGGAATGCCGTAATGAAAAAAGGTGTAATCAAATATCCCCGCCCCGAAGAATGTAAGGCAGTTTTTGTCCGTCATATGACTGCCAAACAGTTTGATTTAGGGAAAAATGTGTTAGCTGTGGGGGAAGAGGAACCACGGTTATGAGCTGGCTATTAAAATTATACGAAACCTACCCATCTGCCATACAGAAAGAAGGGAAAAAGCCATGGCCTGTTTCCCATTTTGTAAAAAATGCACATATTGAAGTGGTCTTAGATGAAAAAGGTAATTTTAGAAGGACTGGATTGCTTAATGGTGAAGAAGCGCCGACATTGATCCCTGCTACTGAGGGATCAGCAGGTCGGACGGGAACGAAGATAGCCCCTCACCCATTATGCGAAGAACTGAGTTACTGTGCATCTGATTTGCCAGATGTTGATATAGAAAAAAATGCTGAATACCTTTCCCAGTTAGAAAAATGGAAAGAATTCGATAACAGCAACCTGAAATTAAAAGCCATACACAGCTATTTGAACAAGAGAACCCTATGGCGAGATATTTCATCAGAAGTTGAATTCCCTATTAATTTTAAAAACAAAAGTGGCCAGGCAACCAAAGTACAACAGGAAAAAGCCTTTGTCAGGTGGCGTGTAGAAGCAAAGGGCATACCTTCTAGCGGTACGTGGGAAGATGAAGATATTGTCCAATCCTGGATTACGTATGATAAAAAAGCAAATTCTGTTTCTGGTTATTGCTGTGCGCTTGATGAGATAGTTCGAGTTACACAAAACCAACCAAAATTCATTCGATATCCCGGTGATAGCGCTAAACTAATATCATCCAATGACGACGCCGGATATACCTATAGAGGACGATTTTTAGCAGCAAAACAAGCTGTTGAAGTAGGTTTTGAAGTCACTCAGAAAGCCCATAATACATTACGTTGGCTAGTATCCCGACAAGGCTTTCGAAACGGAGAGCAAGTTGTTGTGTCTTGGGCTGTTTCCGGTAAGGAAATTCCTCAACCTATCCAAGATACCTTGTCAATGTTAGGCGAGGAACTGCCAGAAAATGCTGAATACGGCACTACCCAACAACACGACGAAATTGACCATACTATAGATGTCGGTGAGTCTTTCGCACACTCTCTGAACAAATTTATGGCGGGGTATCTAGCGAAGCTGGAGCCTGATGAAAGTATTGTCATTATGGCACTGGACGCCGCATCGCCGGGACGAATGGGTATTACCTATTATCGTGAAACCTTTGCATCTGAATTCATTGATGTGGTAACACGGTGGCATGAAGATTTGGCCTGGTCCCAAAGATATAAAAGAGAAATCCCTACCGGCAAAAAGAAGCCTAAAATCGAGATTGTCTGGACACGCAGCGCACCGTCCCCCAAAATAATATGGGAGGCTGTTTATGGTAAAACGCTAACTGATAGTTTAAAGAAAAACCTTATCGAACGAATTCTTCCCTGCATTGTCGAGGGTAGACCGATACCTTTCGACATTGTTAATTCCTGTATTCAACGGGCAAGTAACCCTAATGGTTTGGAGCAGTGGGAATGGGAACAATGCTTGGGGGTCGCTTGCTCATTATTCAAGGGTTATTATCGCCGTCATCCTGACCCAAACAAACGGAGAGATTATTTTATGGCTTTAGACGAAAAAAATACCTCACGCGATTATTTATATGGTCGTCTATTAGCAGTTGCAGAGCGCATCGAATACATAGCGTTACAAGTGGCTAATGAGAAGCGATCCACTACTGCTGAACGGATGATGCAGCACTTTGCTGACAGGCCTTGCAGCAGTTGGCGGAATATTGAATTGGCTCTGCAGCCATATATACAACGATTGAAAAATTCACGGCCAGGTTTTTTAGTTAATCGTCAAAAAGAACTTGATGCCATTTTGAGTTCCTTTGAGAGTAATGAATTTACTTCCGAGAAACCCCTGAGTGGAGAGTTTTTATTGGGGTTTCATTGCCAGAGACTTTCTTTGCGGCAAAAAACTGAATCAACTACTGACCAAGATGAATGACTAAGGAGAAATTTATGAGCTTGGAAAACAAAATCGACTTCGCAATTATTTTTAGTGTACGAAACGCAAATCCGAATGGTGACCCCTTGAATGGAAATCGCCCGCGCGTAGATTATGATGGTTTTGGTGAAATTACTGACGTATGCCTCAAAAGAAAAATTCGCGACCGCCTGCAATCTGAAGGACATTCTATTTTCGTACAGTCGGATGAAAAAAAAACAGATGGCATGACCAGTCTTAAAAACCGGGCTGAACATCAAGAACATGGTTTGGGTAAAGATGCGTTTAATACCAAAAAGACCCCTGTGGAAGAGACTGCTAAATCGGCTTGTAAAAAATGGGTTGATGTGCGGACGTTTGGACAGTTATTTGCGTTTAAAGGCGATAGTAAAGTTGGCGTGTCAATCCCAATTCGTGGGCCGGTTAGTATTCATTCAGCTTTCAGCCTGTCTCCAGTTAGTATCACCAGCACACAAATTACTAAGAGCGTTAGTGGTGAAGGCGATGGTAACAAGAAAAGCTCTGACACAATGGGTATGAAACATCGTGTCGATAGAGCAGTTTATGTCACTTACGGCGCCATGACTCCGCAGTTGGCCGATCGTACAGGATTTAATAATGACGATGCAGAAACAATAAAAGCAGTGCTCCCAAAACTGTTTGAAGGAGACGCATCTTCCGCAAGACCCGAGGGCAGTATGTTTATAGATAAAGTAATCTGGTGGCAACATAGCTCAAAATCAGGTCAGTATTCCTCATCCAAAGTACACGGGTCACTTAGGGATATTATCCAATCTGATGGGAGCTTTGATAAGGATAAATTAGAGAGATCATTGGAAGGATTGGAGCCTGAAATCATTGACGGTTTTTAAACCTTTGATGATGCAATTATTCGTAACGTCGGGTATACACGAGGTAGCCAGATTTTATATTCATCAAAGATATATATGAGCGTCACCAGTATTCGACTGCAACCGAATATAGAATATCTTTTGAAAAAACTGTCCAGAAAATTGGACAGAAGTAAAAATTACCTGATCAATCAGACAGTAAAGGAATATGTCGAACGCCAAGCGATGGAGGATATCCGCTGGAACGACTCCGATAATTTTTAGTAAATGTCAGCTTGCCTTATATGGACAATCCAATTCCTATCTCCGCTTTACAGCACTACGCATTTTGTCCGCGCCAATGTGCATATATTCATATTGAACAACTTTGGCAGGATAATTTTCTGACTGCCAAGGGCAACCAATTGCATGCGCGCGTACACAGTAACGATGCGGAGCAGCGTGGTGATCTGAGAACAGAACGTGGCGTGCAGGTTTATTCTGCGCAATACGGCCTTACGGGAAAACTGGATTTGCTTGAAATCAAAACAGATCCCGAGCAACTTACCCCGGTTGAATATAAACGCGGCAAACCCAAGACGAATGATTGCGACCGTATTCAACTGTGTGCCCAAGTGTTATGCCTGGAAGAGATGCGGGGAGTTGTCATTCACCGCGCCGCGTTATGGTACTGGCAGGTACGCAAACGTGAATGGATCGACATTGACGAAACGTTACGCGCCCTGACCGTCGACACTATTCATGCCGTACACAAACTGCTGGAGAGTAACTCAATCCCGCAGGCGATTTATTCGTCCTCATGCAAAGCATGTTCTTTCTTCGATATTTGCCAACCGCGTAAAACCGATAAATCCAAACGTTATGTAAGAGACATCTTTGAGGATGAAGAAATTACTCAATAATTTATACGTCACTACCAATGGCAGTTATGTACACAAGGAGCGGGAAACCCTTGTCATCGAGCAAGAAGGCAAAAAAGTTTTTCAACTTCCTTTTCATACTATTCAAAATCTATTTTGCTTCGGCCACATCATGGTCTCACCGGATTTGATGGCTGCCTGTGGCGAGAAAGGGATCAGTATTTCCTTTTTCTCTGAATATGGGAAATTTCAGTCACGACTGCAAGGCCCGCAATCGGGAAACGTATTATTACGCAGGGCACAGTATCGTGAAGCAGATGACTCGCCTCAGGTCCTGGCACAGCTCTTTATTGCGGCCAAGTTATCCAACTGCCGCACTACAGTGATGCGGCATCAGCGCAATCATGGCAAAAATGAAGAACTTGAACGATTGACAAGGCACCTTGGCAATAATCTGAAACGGCTGCAAAGATGTCATGACATAGACCGGATGCGTGGAATTGAAGGAGATTCTGCCGCTTCTTATTTTGGTTGTTTCAACCACTTGATTGTTGAAAACCTGAAGGCGTCCTTTCCTTTTTCAGGAAGAACAAAAAGACCGCCGCTCGACCGTGTAAATGCCTTGCTCTCATTTGCTTATACCCTGCTAACCCATGAGATTGCCTCCGCCTTGCAGGGTGTGGGGATCGATCCTTATGTGGGCTTTTTGCATACAGACCGGCCAGGCAGGTTAAGTCTGGCCCTGGATATGCTTGAAGAATTCCGCGCCTGGTGGTGTGATCGTTTTGTTTTGACACTGATTAACCGAAAACAGATTTCTCCAAATGATTTTATTGAAGAAAGCAGTGGTGCCATCCGTCTGAAGGATGATGCTCGGAAGACGTTCCTCACCGCTTGGCAAGAAAGAAAACAGGATGAACTGCAACACCCCTATACGGATGAAAAAATTTATACTGGGCTGCTACCCCATGTCCAGGCCATGTTGCTTTCGCGTTATTTACGCAGAGATATGGAAATCTATACCCCATTCGTCTCGCGTTGAGGTGTGTGATGTTAGTATTAATCACCTACGACGTGAAACTGACTACTGAGCAGGGTGCAAAAAGGCTGAGGCACATCAGCAAAACTTGCCTGGACTTTGGTATACGGGTGCAATATTCCGTTTTTGAATGTGAGATTTCGCCGGCACAGTGGGTAGAATTAAAAGAGGCATTGCTCAACATCTACGACCCCGATAACGACAGTTTGCGGTTTTATCACTTAGGTTCCAAATGGAAGCGCAAGGTGGAACATTACGGTGCAAAAGAAACGCCGGATATGCTACGGGATACCTTGATCATATAACGCTGCTAACCCCAGGCTCTCATTATAATCCGGCAAGGTTAGCGTATGGTTAAGTTATTGATTTTTCGATTTTTACTTTACTATTAATCGGCAAATTCAGCTCTTTAACAATTAGGACAAGCAGTTCAGCGCATATTCCAAGCTTAATTGTTGTTATTCAATAAGTTAGAATGTGGCTGTCGCGCCCCTTCGGGGGCGCGTGGATTGAAACCATATCGGGATATTCTTTAGCATCATAATTTTCATGTCGCGCCCCTTCGGGGGCGCGTGGATTGAAACTGAGGGTCAGTAGTCAGGTGGTCATCAGTCAGGTGGTCGCGCCCCTTCGGGGGCGCGTGGATTGAAACATTTATATATCTCCACGTGTCACCAGGTTGCGCATGTCG
>JAKZTI010000082.1:0-3804 GCA_047517145.1 Gammaproteobacteria bacterium | reverse complement strand
GGAAAGCAAGCGCGTCGTTATGGATAAAAATATCGGTCCACTGATACAGACAGATATGACCCGTTGTATCCATTGCACGCGTTGTGTTCGATTTGGTGAAGAGATTGCAGGTCTACGTGAGATGGGTTCTGTGGGACGAGGCGAACGCATGGAGATAGGCACCTATATTGAAAAGAGCGTGTCCTCTGAATTATCAGGCAATATTATTGATATCTGTCCTGTTGGTGCATTGACCTCAAAACCTTTTAGATATTCGGCGCGTGCCTGGGAAATGGTACAGCGTAAAAGTATTGCGCCTCATGATTCTGTTGGCTCGAACGTACAGCTTCACATCAAGGGTGATCGCGTTATGCGCGTGGTTCCGGCAGAGAATGAAAGCATTAATGAAGTTTGGTTATCAGACCGCGATCGATTTAGTTATGAGGGAATGTATAGCGATGATCGCCTGTTGGCACCAATGGTTAAGAAAAATGGTGTGTGGCAGGAAACGGACTGGGAAACTGCGTTAGAGTTTGTGCGTGATAATCTGGATAAGACTTTATCAAATCATGGTAGCAGTCAATTAGGTGGATTGGCCTCACCTGCATCAACACTTGAAGAGCTTTATTTATTCCAGAAATTAATACGCGCGCTGGGAAGTAATAATATTGATAGCCGTTTACGCCAGAACGATTTTGCACAACAGGATGCAGATCCAGCGTTCCCATACCTGGGTCAGTCGATTGTAGCATTAGAAGATCTTGATGCGGTATTGGTGATTGGCAGTAACGTCAGAAAAGAACAACCGATGATCAACCATCGATTACGTAAGGCCTCGTTAAGAGGTGCAGACGTGATGATGGTTAATTCAGTTGATTATGAATTTAATTATGATGTTTCTGAGAAGATCATTTCATCGCCCTCAGAAATAACAATGACACTGGCAGGGATCATAAAGGCATTGTCTGAGATGGGGAATCGTTCAGTAGATGCTGCTGTCCAATCACTAACAAACAATGTGACCGTGAATGAGTCACATCGTGCAGTAGCTAAAAAATTGTCCGAAGCTCAAGCAGGATCAGTTTTATTAGGTAATCTGGCCACAGCACATGATCAATTCTCAACATTAAAAATATTAGCACAGGCTATTGCCAAAATTGCTGACGTTAATTATGGCTTCATCAGTGAATCAGCAAATACCAGTGGTGCACATCTGGCTGGTGCTTTACCTCATCGATGTGCAGGTAGTGAAACGCTTAATGGTTCGTCCGGATTAACAATTGAGGCAATGCTGGAACAATCTTTAAAGGCTTATCTATTACTGGGCGTTGAACCGGAGATGGATTGTTGGGATGGTGGTAAAGCACTTAACACATTGGAGAATTCCGAGTTTGTTGTTTCAATGACGGCATATCAATCAGAAACCATGAAACAATATGCCAATGTACTTTTGCCTATTGCACTTTTTGCAGAAACCTCCGGTACCTATATTAATCTTGAAGGACAATCACAAAGCTTCACGGGGGCAGTGCCGCCAGTGGGTGAGGCACGGCCAGCATGGAAAATACTACGTGTCATGGGTAACCTGCTAAATCTTGAAACATTTGATTACAACAGTTCAGAAGAAGTCAGGGATGAAGTCACTGACATCATCGAAAATGTTGCCTTAGGCAGTTTCGGTAGCTGGACGACACCAGAGTCTTTGAAAAATGGCACAACGAACACTGACATTGTGAACAAAGGCGCACTGCAAAGAATTACAGAAATCCCGATGTATAGCATTGATGCCTTGACCAGAAGGGCCCAGGCATTACAAAAAACAGATGATAGTAAGGGCACGATTCAGATCAATTCTTCGTTGGCAAATAAGCTCAATCTTTCAGCAGGGGATACTGTCGTCGTCGAACAGGAAGAAAACAGCATTAATGCACCTGTAATGATTAATGATGCGGTTTCTGATAATTGTGTGTTGATTCAGGCAGCACAGGTGAACCATTCCAGATTAGGCGCGTGGCATGGAAATGTCAGCTTGAGTAAGGCATGAACATGATGGAATGGATCCGGTTTAATCTGATTACACCATTGGTAGAGCAATTGTTCCCGGCTGCGATACATGTTCATGCTTCATTGACGATTGAAGTTTTTCTGAAAATTGCAGTCATTATTACGCCAGTACTATTTACGGTCGCCTATTTAACTTATGCAGAGCGTAAGGTGATTGGTTTTATTCAGGGACGAATTGGGCCTAATCGGGTGGGTTTCTTTGGTTTTTCCTTGTGGGGGCTTGGGCAACCAATCGCCGACGCTTTTAAATTAATCTTTAAAGAAATTATTGTACCAACAGGTTCAAACAGGTCCCTGTTTATTATTGCACCGATTCTGTCACTCGCACCCTCTCTCGCCGCCTGGGCAGTGATTCCTTTTGGCGATACCCTGGTATTGGCAGATATCAATGCCGGATTACTCTATGTTCTGGCGCTGACATCTTTGGCTGTCTATGGTGTGATCATTGCCGGTTGGGCATCCAACTCAAAATATGCCTTTCTCGGATCCATGCGCGCTGTGGCCCAGATTGTATCTTATGAAATTCCCATGGGTTTTGCCTTGGTGGGTGTTTTAATTGCAGCAGGAAGTTTGAATCTGGGTGATATTGTCAATGCACAGAATGGCAGCATCATTCACTGGTTCTGGTTGCCCTTATTACCACTGGCTGTGGTTTATTTTATCTCTGGTGTCGCAGAAACCAATCGTGCACCTTTTGATGTTGCCGAAGGTGAATCTGAAATCGTTGCGGGTTTTCATGTGGAATATGGTGGCATGGCCTTCTCAGTTTTCTTTATGGCTGAATATGCCAACATGGTCATTATTGCGATCCTGACATCCGTGATGTTTTTTGGTGGTTGGTTATCACCTTTCCAGGGAATTCCGTTTATTGGTGAATCAAGTATCTTCTGGTTGTTAGCCAAAACTTCATTCTTTCTGTTTATGTTTTTATGGATACGTGCGACTTTCCCACGTTATCGTTATGACCAGATCATGCGTTTGGGTTGGAAAATTTTTATTCCGATTACCATCGTCTGGTTAATCGTTGCCGCAGTCATGGTGGTGGCCAACATTCCACCCTGGTTTAATTAGGTGCCAAGGATGATAAAAACAGATGATTAAAATCACAGCTAGATACATTAAAAGTTTATTCCTGCTTGAATTAATCAAGGGTTTGAGACTGACCGGACGTTATTTATTCAAAAAGAAAATAACCGTGCAATATCCAGAAGAAAAAACACCACAGTCTCAACGCTTCCGCGGACTGCATGCCTTGCGCCGTTATCCCAATGGTGAGGAACGTTGTATTGCCTGTAAATTATGTGAAGCGGTGTGTCCGGCAGTTGCGATTACCATTGAATCTGAAGAGCGTGAAGATGGAAGTCGTCGTACAACGCTCTATGATATAGACCTGTCCAAATGTATTTATTGCGGCTTCTGCGAAGAATCCTGTCCGGTCGATGCTATTGTCGAAACCCGTATCTTTGAATATCACGGTGAAAAACGCAGTGATTTAATAATGACCAAGGAAATGTTACTTGAAGTCGGTGATCAGGCAGAAGAACAGATTGCAAAAGACCGTGCAGAGGAAGCGCCTTATAGATGATTGAACAAACAGTCTTTTATATTTTTTCTGCTTTATTACTAATGTCTGCCGGGTTGATGATTACCGTACGTAATCCAGTATTCGCAGCGTTATTTTTGATCCTTGCTTTTTTCTCAAGCTCCGCCATCTGGCTATTACTTGAAGCAGAGTTCCTGGCCATTACCCTGGTGCTGGTC
>JAKZTI010000081.1:0-8621 GCA_047517145.1 Gammaproteobacteria bacterium | reverse complement strand
CCCAGTACGCTGGCAGCCTTGCGAGCCAAAGGCAAGGTAAAATTTCCTATCCCACAAAACAAATCAAGCACACGATCTTCGCTATTCACTTCCAGTAATTCCAATGCGCGAGGAACCATGGCACGATTAATTTCAAGATTTACCTGAGTAAAGTCCGTCGGTAGAAAATTCAGCGTCACATCAAACTCTGTTAAGGCATAAGACAATTCTCTTGGTGTTATACCATCCAATGGCACCACCGAATCCACGCCGCCTGACTGTAAATAAATATCAATATTATATTTCTCTGCGAATGCCTTGAGCTTGGTCATATCTTCATCATTAAAATCGGCAAGGTGTCTGAAGATCAATGCCGTAACATCATCCCCTATAGCAACTTCAATTTGTGGAATTTGTTTGATTAGTGATAATTCTGTAATTAAACACTGTAGCGGTTCAATCAATGTCCCCACAGAAGGATGCAAGACTTCACAGCTGTTCATATCAGCAACAAATGGACTGTATTTTTCTCGAAACCCGACCAGCACTCGCTCCTTCTTGTCTACGTACTTAACGCCTAGTCGTGCCTTGTGACGATAACCCCATACGGGTCCGATTAACGGTGGGATGACTGATTTTGGTTTAACCTTACCGATATGCGTTAACTGTTCGATCAGAACAGATTGTTTATGTTCGATCTGAAAGTCATGCTGCATATGTTGCAAGCTACAACCACCACACAGACCAAAAAATTCACATTTGGGCTCAACACGCTCGGCTGCCGGGTTATTTATTTCCAGTGCATGCGCTTCATCATATTTCGGGCGCTGCTTTTTATACTGGAACAGTGCATCTTCCCCCGGCAATGCGCCATTAACAAAGACTGTTTTTCCCTCAACACGCGCGATGCCTCGGCCTTCATGAGAAAGAGACTCTATCTTTGCAGAAACCGGTTCCTTTGGGAGTTTTTTACGTCGTCTTGCCATAGCGAATAATGATTAAGAAATATCTAACTGATCAGGTTGAATAGATTGGGTTTGAGATTGAAAAGCGATTGATACAAATAATTGATACAGGGAAATGAATTAATTCCAGGCACCCAGAAATTCCAGTAAATGCGGCTGACCTTCTTTCTGCAACATGTCTCTGACACGTTCGCATTCTGCATCATAAGCGGTCGCTGATTTCTGGCCTCGCATGAGTTCGTAACGAAGATAAACCAGATAAGTATTGAGCACATCGGTGTCGCAATAATTACGAATACCTTCGATATCGCCCGCAAGATAATTATCCCATACCTTGCTGCCGTCCATACCCATCTTGCCGGGAAAACCCAGCATGGTCGCAATTTCTGTCAAGGGTGCATTGGCACGAGGGTTATATCCGGCAATAACATCCATCAAGTCGGTATGCCTATCGTGAAAACGGCTGATGTAATTATTCCACTTAAAATTTTTATCATCGCCTCCAGTTTCCCAGTATCGAGAGGCATTAATCCCATGTAATAAAGTGCGATAATGTAAAACCGGCAGGTCAAAACCACTACCATTCCAGGAAACCAGTCTTGGTGTGTAGCGATCAACGCCATCAAAAAATCGTTGAATGATATCTACTTCAGATGAATCAGTATCACCTAAAGACCATACGCTTAAATTATCCGATGTTCTGAGAACCACTGAGATCGCAACAATCTTTTGCAAATGATGTCGAATGAAATCACTGCCACCTGTTTGTTGCCTGCGTTGAGCAAACATGGATTCGGCAACCTCTACATCCGACAAACCTTCCATGTCCTGAAGTTTCCTTGCGGAGTCCGTATCCGGAACTGTTTCAATATCAAAAACCAGCAAATTCATTTTGTTACATTTACCGGGTTCAGGCTTCTACACTAGGGACTTAAAAACATCAGTGGAGAGATAACGATCACCACGGTCACAGATGATAGTAACAATCAGCGCATTCTCAAGCTCCGTTGAAAGTTTCAATGCCGCGGCAATTGCGCCACCGGAAGAAATCCCGGCAAAAATGCCTTCTTCCCGACCCAGGGCAATGGTTATCTCTTCTGCCTCATCTTGTGAGACATCAAATATTCTGTCGACTCTTGTTTCATCATAAATCTTTGGCAGATATTCTTTGGGCCAACGTCGAATACCTGGTATATGGCCACCCTCAACCGGTTGCACACCAACGATTTGAACCTCGGGGTTTTGCTCTTTGAGATAACGTGAGGTACCCATAATGGTTCCCGTCGTGCCCATAGAACTGACAAAATGTGTGATCTTGCCATGCGTATCGCGCCAGATTTCAGGGGCTGTGCCCTCGTAATGTGACAAAGGATTATCCTGATTTGAAAATTGGTCGAGGACGATGCCTTTTTTATCTGCCTCCATTACGCGAGATAGATCGATTGCAGCTTCCATACTGCCTTCCTTTGGCGTCAAGATAATCTCCGCACCAAAGGCCTTCATCACCGCACGTCGTTCTTCACTCATATGTTCAGGCATGATCAGAATCATTTTGTAGCCTCTAATGGCAGCTACCATGGCCAATGCGATCCCTGTATTGCCACTGGTTGCTTCAATCAAGGTATCGCCGGGCTTGATATCTCCCCGTGCCTCAGCGTATTTCACCATACTAAGCGCTGGTCTGTCTTTGACAGAACCTGCAGGGTTGTTACCTTCCAGTTTAGCCATGACGATGTTGCTGGTAGCACCGGGCAAACGTTGCAATCTAACCAACGGTGTATTACCTACATGCGCTTCAATCGTCGGAAAATCTTCTTTATTTAATTTCTCGGTCACGGATATTACTCGTTATATATTTACATCTTATCTGTTAATTGTTTGGCTAATATCACGGCGTCTTCACGACCAAATTTGGCAGGATAATAATCTTTACGATTACCGACCTCATCAAAACCCACCCTTTCATAGATTTTTAATGCATGGCCATTTGAGGGACGGACTTCAAGAAACATGACATCCGCATGGTGTACTTTTGCCAGGTCGATCAGGTAATCAAGCATCTCTTTACCCAGACCATTATTCTGAAGATCAGGCTTGATACAAAGGTTCAATATATGCGCTTCCCTTGTCAACACGGACATGATGCCATAGCCAGAAACCATATCGTCCTGCTCAAGAATCCAACAGCAATAACCGACTTTCAAACAATCCTGAAAAATACCAATCGACCAGGGAAATTCATAGACACCTTTTTCGATCTCCATGACATGTTCCAGATCCATTTCAGACATGGGACGAAAAACGATGGTTGCCTGTTTTAGAACAGCACTCATTTTGTTTCCTGATAAACTTGCAATGCCAATTGCAAATCTTGCCATGCCTTTCTTTTTTCACGTGGCGAACGCAATAAATAGGCTGGGTGATACGTCACCACGACGGGAATCCCTGTATCGGCATATTGATATTTCTGACCGCGCATCTTGCCTATGGGTGTTTCTGTTTGCAGAAGGTTTTGTGCTGCGATACGACCCACTGCCAGAATGATTTTTGGTTGGATGAGATCAATCTGCTTTCGTAGATAACCCGAGCACGCGGCAACCTCTTCCGGTTTCGGATCTCGGTTGTTCGGTGGGCGACATTTAAGAATATTGGCGATAAAGACCTGATGTCTTTGCAGACCACAGGCTAGCAGCATGCTGTTGAGTAATTTTCCAGCACGTCCAACAAAGGGTTCGCCCTGCCTGTCTTCTTCAGCGCCCGGCGCTTCACCAATGATCAACCAGTCAGCATTATGATCACCCACACCAAAGACCGTCTGAGTTCGCCCCCGATGCAGTCCACATTGCTGACAAGTTGAAACACTTTGTCGTAATGCCATCCAGTCACTATTTTCTACCAATGATGTCTCAGGAATGACTGTGGCATTAACTTCTTTACCGACAGGATCATCAATCACCCTGTCCTTTGACCAATACACATCCACACCCATGGTCTGCAGATAATATTCCTGTGTTTGCGTCAAACTCACCATTGTCGTCTCATGCCTGGTCATCTCAAACTTGCGGATGGGCCCGTTCAATCTGTTCCTGGGCCTTGTTCAGCGCGTTAATATAAGCTTTCGCAGAAGCAATGATAATATCCGTATCAGCACCCTGGCCATTGATGACCCGACCATCTTTATCAATCCTGACCGTGACCTCTCCTTGTGAATCAGTCCCGGTGGTAATATTACTCACCGAGTAAAGCTCCAGTTTACAACCGCTGTCTACAACTGACTCAATGGCCTTGAATGTTGCATCGACTGGCCCACTACCATCCGCGTTCGCATGTTTCTCTTCACCATCAATCGTCAAGGTCACTTCTGCGACAGGGGTTTCACCTGTTTCAGAAATTACTTTCATAGCAACAAGTTTGATCCGATCCATGGTGGTTTCATGAAAAGTATCCGTGACCAATGCCTGTAGATCTTCATCAAAGATTTCATGTTTTTTGTCAGCAAGATCCTTAAAGCGACTAAACGCTGCATTTAAATCTTCTTCACGCTCAAATTCCATTCCCAAATCAGATAATCTGGATTTAAATGCATTACGCCCTGAGTGTTTCCCCAACACCATTCTATTCGCATTCCACCCTACATCTTCAGCACGCATGATTTCGTAGGTCTCGCGGCTTTTGAGTACACCATCCTGATGGATGCCTGCTTCATGGGCAAAGGCATTGGCACCGACAATGGCCTTGTTCGGTTGCACGGGGAATCCCGTCACACTTGAAATCAAACGTGAACAAGTCAAGATCTGCGTGGTATCCAAAGTCGTATCACAGGGGAATACATCCTGACGCGTACGCACAGTCATGACAACTTCCTCTAAAGATGCGTTACCGGCGCGTTCGCCCAAACCATTAATGGTACATTCGACCTGTCTGGCACCATTCATAACCGCTGCAAGTGAGTTGCCGACCGCCAGACCCAAATCATTATGACAATGTACCGAGAAAATCGCTTTATCAGAATTTGGTATCCTTTCAATCAATTGTCTGATCAATTCACCAAATTGCTGAGGTAAGTTATACCCCACCGTATCTGGAATATTTACTGTCGTGGCACCGGCATCAATCACGGCCTCCAATACGCGACACAAGAAATCCAGTTCTGAACGCCCGGCATCTTCAGGTGAAAATTCAACGTTGTCTGTATAGTTACGCGCACGTTTAACCGCATGCACGGCCTGCTCGACAACCTGATCAGGCGTCATGCGTAATTTTTCTTTCATGTGGATAGGTGATGTCGCAAGAAAGGTATGAATTCTTGAGGATCGTGCCGGCTTCAAAGCCGCCGCCGCCCTGTCGATGTCTTTATCCAGAGCGCGAGCAAGTCCACAAACCGTACTGTCCTCAATGACTTCAGCAACCTGATATACGGCCTCGAAATCACCCGGACTGGCTATCGGGAAGCCTGCCTCAATGATATCAACCTTCATACGCTCCAGTGCCTTAGCAATTCGAACCTTCTCTTCCTTGGTCATTGATGCGCCAGGGCTTTGTTCTCCATCACGAAGTGTTGTATCAAATATTATTAATTTGTCTTGCATTTTCCTGCTCCGAAACCTGTACCCATACTACAGTATGGACGTGAAACCATAAACGAATTTGTCGTGTGTAAGGTCATTACACGGACACTATTGGGATCTGAATTTTGTGGTGGTTTATTTTGCCCGGCAGGGCAGTAGACGTTGCAAAGCACCGAATGATGATCCGGCTTGATCATAGAACTGATGATTTTGATTGAATATCTTCATTACAGTGCGAAATATAGCGAGACTTGCAGGTATTGCAAGTTCTTTTATTGGAAAGAAAGCGCTGCCATGTTGCAGAAATCAGCTTTGCCCATCAATTTATCTTGTCTGGAGATTCCTGAAGTTTTCTCGCTGCACGATGCTTGCGAATAAACAGCAAGGTCATGGCCGGTCCTGAAATGGCATAGACTAATGAGATAGAAAACAGCACCAATGGCGGTTCACTTGCAATAAATACAAACAATAATACAAGAAGTAAAATTCCGACAAAAGGAACACGACCCTTAAGATCTATTTCCTTGAAACTGTAAAATCGGATATTACTGACCATGAGTATTCCGGCCAGCACTGTAATAGGAAATGCAACAATGGTCAGATTTGCGACCTCAACAAATTCCTGTGTCTCGCCCAACCAAATCATCCCTGCGACCAGGGCAGCAGCGGCAGGACTAGGCAACCCCTGGAAAAATCGTTTGTCTTCACTGGCGGCTTGCGTGTTAAACCGGGCTAGCCTGAGCGCGGTTGATGCTGCGTAAACAAATGCTGCAAGCCAACCCAGCTTGCCCATACCAGACAGGGCCCACTGATACATAATTAAAGCGGGCGCCAGACCAAACGAAACCATATCAGCCAGGCTATCGTACTCAACACCGAAATCTGACTGGGTATTTGTTAAACGGGCAATACGACCATCTAGACCATCCATGACCATGGCAACAAAAATAGCAATAGCAGCACTTTCAAATTGTGAATTCATGGCCGAAACAATGCCATAGAAACCGGCGAACAGACCGGCTGTCGTAAACAGATTAGGAAGGAGATAAATACCGCGACGACGCTTCAAATGTATTCTGCCTTGATTATTAATAATCTTAATGTGAATAATACGCCGATGAAACTAATTTATTCCACTCAATCTTTACTCATTCACAATCTAAACATTCTGCCTCTAAGCAGCATCACCCGCAACGACATCTTTACCATGAGGATTATTGTCGTTAATCATACTCGCCGGGCTTTCGTGGATAAGGTGAGCAAGAATATCTTCACCTGAAGTGATTGATTGGTTAAGTTCAACATCCAGTTTTGAATTTGCAGGAATAAACACGTCAACCGTGCCACCAAAATACAAAAAACCACATCTCTGTCCCTGACCTAGTCGTTCCCCCGATTGAATGTAGATTCGAAAGCAGATCGCGGCATAGGGACTTAGTCTTAATACGGTAACAACATCATCACCTTCATCTGTTCTGATCCAGAATGCAAATTTACGTTGTCCGTTCTCTGCCTCGCATTTCTCCGACCATTGCTCCATGACCTTGCCTTCAACAGGGCTGCGAAAAGAGTAAACATCAAAGATCGACATTTTTAATCTTATTCTTCTCGCCCGTCGATTAAGTCCCTGCTTACTGGTCCATGGATCCTCTGTCTCATCAGTTTCAATGACCTTTCCATCTACCGGACTGACAATGGCAAGCGGCAAAGATGGAATGGTTCGTTGCGGATCTCTTAATAAAAACAGGAAAAAGCAAAAAACCGTAGCCAGAATAAACGCGATAGTGTTGCTGATAAAATTAAATGCCAGCAAAACCAGGCTGGCCAGCACAAACAAAAGCAACCAACCTTCTTTGGCAATAAATGGATAACGATTACTGGGCATTTTTAATCCTGAAAAAACAAAGGCCCGTTAACGAATACAGGGCCTTATCACTAAAATCTATCACGGAACTACCTTAATAATACTATATGTTCTAGTTCTTTTCCGTATCAACCAGTTGATTCGCTTTAATCCATGGCATCATCGAGCGTAGCTTCTCACCAACAACTTCAATCTCGTGTTTTTTCATTTCTTCCCTGCGAGCAGGCAATTCACCCACATTAGCAACGAATTCTTTTGCAAAATCACCACTTTGAATTTCAGAAAGAATTTTTTTCATCTCAATTTTAGTTTGCTCATTTACAATGCGCGGTCCACGAGTTACGTCGCCGTACTCAGCCGTATTGGAAATGGAATAACGCATATTTGCAATGCCGCCTTCGTACATAAGATCAACAATAAGCTTCAGCTCGTGAAGACATTCAAAATATGCCATTTCCGGCGGATATCCAGCTTCGACTAAAGTTTCAAAAGCTGCCTGGACCAGGGCTGTAGTGCCACCACATAGGACTACTTGCTCACCGAACAAGTCAGTTTCTGTTTCATCTTTAAAGGTTGTTTCAATAATAGCTGTTCGACCACCACCAATTGCAGACGCATATGATAAGGCAATAGCTTTTGCCTGACCTGATTTATCTTGCTTAATTGCGATCAAATCAGGAATGCCACCGCCTTTTACAAATTCGCTACGCACTGTGTGTCCCGGCGCTTTCGGAGCAATCATAATTACATCCAAATCATCTCGTAATTCAATAAGATCAAAATGCACATTAAAACCATGTGCAAAAGCCAAAACTGCACCTTGTTTCAAATTTGGCTCAACTTGATTTTTGTACAAGTCAGCCTGAAACTCATCCGGTGCAAGTATCATAACGACATCAGCCCAGGCCATTGCATCTTCTATTGATTTCACTGCCAGGCCAGCTGCTTCTGCTTTAGCAGTAGAACTGGAACCTGAACGCAAACCAACACAAACATCCACGCCGGAATCTTTCAGATTATTCGCATGTGCATGTCCCTGTGAGCCATAGCCAATAACTGCAACTTTCTTACCTTTGATCAGAGTCAGGTCTGCATCTTTGTCGTAATAAATATTCATAATCTCTACTTCTCAAAAAATAATTAAAATTAAAATCTAATAATATCCAAATAAAATATTCCCAGACAAAATATGCAGGAATAATCTGAAACTACTAAATTGCCTTATCGCCACGCGCGATACCTGAG
>JAKZTI010000080.1:0-11253 GCA_047517145.1 Gammaproteobacteria bacterium | reverse complement strand
CGCGATACCTGAGATACCGGAACGCACTACTTCCAGAATGTCTTTCTCGTCCAATGCATTGATAAAGGCATCCAGCTTATCGCCAGCACCTGTCATCTCGACGGTGTAAGTATTCTCTGTGACATCTATGATTCGACCACGAAAAATATCCACCAGTCGTTTAATTTCTTCCCGGTTTTCACCCCTGGCCTTTAATTTAATCAGCATCAGCTCACGCTCAATGTGACGACTATCATTCAAGTCAATGACCTTGATCACATCAACCAGTTTATTCAGATGTTTGGTAATCTGTTCTATCACTTCATCCGAACCCGAAGTCACCAAAGTCATACGTGAAACAGTAGGATCTTCTGTTGGCGCAACCGTTAGTGACTCGATGTTATACGCCCGTGCTGAAAACAGACCGGAGACACGCGACAAAGCGCCTGTTTCATTTTCCATCAATAATGAAAGTATGTGTCTCATGATCAGGCCAACTCTCTATCCGGTGATAGATGCATTTCATGATGTCCTTTACCTGCTGCAATCATCGGGTATACATTTTCTGTTTCATCAGTAATGAAATCAATGAATACTACTTTCTCTTTTTCTTTCAGTGCTTCTTTTAGCGCTGATTCAACATCGGCAGTTTTTTCGATACGCATGCCGATGTGTCCATAAGCTTCGGTCAATTTGACAAAATCAGGCAAGGCTTCCATATAAGAATGCGAATAACGCTTCTCATAGAAAAATTCCTGCCACTGCCTGACCATGCCCATGTAGCGATTGTTTAAGTTAATAACAGTGAAAGGTATCCCGTATTGCAAACAGGTAGAAAGCTCTTGCAGACACATGACAATACTTGCATCACCTGTAATACAGACAACCGTTTCATCGGGAAAGGCTTTCTTAACACCCATGGCGGCCGGCAGCCCAAAACCCATGGTGCCTAAACCACCAGAGTTGATCCAACGCCTTGGCTTATCAAATTTGTAATACTGCGCCGCCCACATCTGGTGCTGCCCGACATCTGAAGTAACGAAGGCATCACCCTTGGTCAGCTCATATAATTTTTCAATAACAAACTGTGGCTTGATAATTTCACTCTCGCGATCATATTTAAGACAATCGATTCCTTGCCATTCTTTAATCTGATTCCACCACGGTTCCAGATCTTTTGCAGTCGGCAGGTCTTTCCGGCCTTCCATTAAAACAGTTAAATCAAGCAGGACGTGCTTTACGTCACCAACAATCGGAATATCAACCGGTATATTCTTCGAGATCGAAGACGGGTCCACATCAATATGGATAATCTTTGCCGACGGACAAAACTGTTCGAGGTCTCCTGTCACACGGTCATCAAACCGGGCCCCAATGGCGATCAAGACATCACATTGATGCATTGCCATGTTTGCTTCATAGGTGCCATGCATTCCCAGCATACCGATGAATTGTTTATCGGTGCCGGGATAAGCTCCCAGACCCATCAACGTATTGGTAATCGGGAAACCCAATTCACGTGTGAAAGATGTTAGTTCTTTATTGGCATTCGAGAGGATGGCACCACCGCCTGAGTAAATCATTGGTTGTCTGGCAGAGGCGATCAATTCAACAGCGCGCTTCATCTGACGTGCATGACCTCTCACAACAGGTTTGTAGGAACGCATATCCACACTCTTGGGATATTCATATTCGCAACTATCGGCAGTGATATCTTTCGGAATATCTACAACCACAGGTCCTGGACGACCTGTGGTCGCAACATAAAATGCTTTTTTGATGGTAGATGCCAGTTCTTCGACATTCTTCACCAGGAAGTTGTGTTTCACACAAGGACGAGTCACACCAACAGCATCGACCTCCTGAAAAGCATCATTTCCAATCAGATGCGTCGGCACCTGTCCCGTGAAAACAACCAGAGGACTAGAGTCCATATAAGCAGTGGCGATACCTGTCACACAATTGGTCGCCCCTGGGCCAGAAGTCACCAAAACCACGCCGGGTTTACCAGTCGCACGCGCATAAGCGTCGGCAGCATGTGTTGCACCCTGTTCATGACGCACGAGGATATGCTCAACATCATCCTGCTTGTATAATGCATCATAGATATGTAATACGGCGCCACCGGGATAACCAAACAGATGTTTGATCCCCTCATCTTTCAGGGCACGAATAAAAATTTCCGCCCCTCGAAGCACCTCTTTTGACTTGCCCAATATCCTGTTTCCTGTCGGTTTGAGTTTTCGTTAGTGTAAACTTGGGAAAGTTACTGATATTCTTGCTTCAGGTCAAGTTGTGCCATGCACAAATATTAAAAGTACATGGCTTGGCACCAGTGCCATGCGCAAAAAGAAATAATCACGACAAATTTAAAAGAAAAAATCCGCAATCCACCCTTAAGGCGCAGTTATACCAAAACAACCTGGAAATAAGCTAAGATACGCATCCAAAATATTTTAACAGCAGAGACCTGATGCATATTTCCAAATATTTAATCGCCACCCTGAGAGAGGCACCCGCCGAAGCCGAAATTATCAGTCATCAGCTGATGTTAAGGGCAGGCATGATCCGTCGAATTGCATCGGGTATATACACCTGGCTGCCCATGGGTCTGCGCGTACTGCGCAAGGTAGAAGCCATTATTCGTGAAGAAATGGATCGTGCGGGGGCTCAGGAGTTGCTGATGTCAGGTGTCCAACCTGCGGAACTTTGGGAGGAATCGGGTCGCTGGGATCAATATGGACCTGAGTTATTGCGCATTCAGGATAGACACCAACGTGACTTTTGCCTGGGCCCTACTCATGAAGAAATCATTACCGATCTGATCCGAAAAGAGATCAGAAGCTATAAACAGCTACCAGCCAATTTTTACCAGATACAGACCAAGTTTAGGGATGAAGTCAGACCCCGTTTTGGCATTATGCGTGCCCGTGAATTCCTGATGAAGGATGCCTATTCCTTTCATCTGACAGATGAATCTCTGCAAGAAACCTATGAGGAAATGTTCACCACCTATACCCGAATCTTTGAACGCCTGGGTTTAAAGTTCCGTGCGGTACAAGCCGATGGTGGCAATATCGGTGCTGGCGCTTCGCATGAATTCCATGTGCTGGCTGATTCCGGAGAAGACCAAATTGTTTTCAATGAAGAAGGAAGCTATGCCGCGAATATCGAACTTGCCGAAGCACCGATGCCTGATGGTGAACGAGGTACGCCTGAAGCAACACTGGAGACTGTTGATACACCTGACCAACATAGTATTGAAGAGCTCAGTCAGTTTTTAAATATCACCGCTGATAAATGCATCAAGACTTTGGTGGTAAGAGGTGCCAATGAACCATTGGTCGCTTTAGTCCTAAGAGGAGATCACGAACTCAACAAGGTGAAGGCAGAAAAAATACCTGCCGTTGCAAAACCGCTTGAGTTTGCCAATGCCGAAGAAATCAAAAAATCACTGTATTGCACACCGGGTTCTATTGGTCCGGTGAATATCAGTATTCCTGTCATCGTTGATCACAGTGCCCTGCATGTTACAGATTTCGTCTGTGGCGCCAATGAAGATGGCAAGCATCTTATCGGCGTCAACTGGGGCCGTGATCTGCCTGAGTCACAGGGTGTCGATATTCGCAATGTTGTAAAAGGTGAGCCTGCGCCAGATGGTTCAGGTGAACTCGATATTGCCAGAGGCATAGAAGTTGGACACATCTTTCAATTGGGCAAAAAATACAGTGAAGCCATGAAGGCCACTTGCCTGGATGAAAATGGTGACTCCCAGACTTTAATCATGGGCTGCTACGGAATTGGTGTATCCAGAATATTGGCCGCTGCAATCGAACAGAATCATGATGAAAATGGCATAATCTGGCCCGATGTAATCGCACCTTTTCAGGTTTCACTAGTTCCAATCAATATGCACAAATCACAACGCCTGCGCGATGCCGTCATCAAACTGTATGAGGAATTGCAGGGTGCGGGGATCGAAGTGCTGCTTGACGATCGCAAGGAAAGACCTGGCGTGATGTTCTCAGATGCCGAATTAATCGGCATTCCCTACCGTCTCACCTTTGGCGAACGTGGACTTGACGCAGGGACTATTGAATACAGAACAAGAAAAGATTCTGAAAATACCGACATCCAACTAGATGATGTGACCAACTTTATTAAAAGCCAACTGACTGAATCGATGACCTAACGAATACTAAAATCTTCAAAATTCTGGAAATCAATAGGCCCAGATTCCAGCTTAGTCACTTGAGACATGCTCGGCCCTGATTTTAACCAGTGATTCAGTTTATCCAGTTGTTGTTGATCGCCGAAGGCCATGACCTCAACCCGACCATCCGGTAAATTTCTTACCCAACCAGTTAATCCGCAATTATCTGCTTGTCGCTGCGTCGCCATACGAAAGCAAACACCCTGTACCCGGCCAGTTACAAAACAATTTATACCCTTATTCATGAATAAATATCTGCCTATATATTTGTCGTTTGGCAATCAGAGTCGTATATTGTAACCAAACATTGCTTAAGCCCTGTGAGGGAAAGGGCTGTCACAAGCAATCGATAATATAATTTTACGGTAATTTCTCGTGTCAATTGAACAGAATAATCTGCCCATGCGCAAAAAAGGGCATCAATTACTGATTGATGTTCGACCGGCTTATGTTGAAGATTGGCTCGAGACACTACCGTATGCCAACTTTCATAAGACTGTTGCCATGTTGAGTGAAGCGGTCAAGGCCACCAGCCAGGTCCCGATGAAAGCTGCTCAACGATTCGAATTGGTGACGCTCTATCATCGTTCATACGATTATTACATCGAAACACAAATCAGAAATTTAGGTAAGCAATCGTCCTCCATCAGAGATCAACATGCCACACCAGCTCAGGACATGAAACAATATGCCATTCAGTTGTCACACGCCTGCAAAATCACAGCGAATGATATTTTAAATTCAACATCACTGTTTGGCCAAACAAAATCCCCGATACAGCAGGCATTAATGTCGATGATATATCTATCGCATGCCCTGATATACAGTTTTATTGAATATAGCCCGGTACCAAAAAAAGTATGGCTTGAATTGAACTCATTGTACGAGTTTGCATCTGGTATCAACCAGGAACACACAACAAATAAACCACTTGGTGAATCAAGTACGCCAACCACTATTGAACACACCTATAAACAGATTTTACTGGCATCACTTTCAGATCCACTGCATTTACCTTTTGGCGCCATATGGGAAGTTTATGAACAACTAAATCTCTGGGCTGAGTTTGCCCAGTTACAAGCCTTAGCCAAGGTAAAAAATCCAGCCGGCTATTTTGTTGTCAATATAAAAGAAGATATACAACCCGTTTCCTACAGCAAGTTCGAAATTAATCAGGCAAATCAGAACCATTTATTACTGGACGCAAATCCATTAAGGAATATCGTACAGAATTATTTGCAGACTCTGGAATCTGAAAAAGTGACAGATAGTAAATTTCTTCTTTCAAAGCATACTGCAAAAACAATGCTTATTGTTTTGAGTAAGTCATGGGGGCTCCCTGCAAAACGCTATTTCCCTCGCAAGGCATCGGCAGGAAAAATAGATGTCAGCATCGGAATGAATGCTTGTTACTACTTCCATAATGATAAAAATGATATAGCTCAGAAAACAGGCTCATATCAAAATTCAGAAATTTCCGTGGAGGGAGATGAACACGAAATATCACAATCGGCAACATACAATAGTGAACAATGGGAACTGTCTGATCAAAGCTCAGGTGGTTATTGCATCAAAAAAACTGGCCAAGTAGCCAGACCAATACGGGTTGGTGAAATTGTTGGCTTGAAATCAAATGCTAACAATTCTCAAAATAATTGGGTGCTTGGTGTCTTACGCTGGTTAATGGTTCGGCAACAAAGTAATTATATGACAGGCATTCAAACACTTTCCTCTCATGCCCAGGCAGTGACAATCAAGGCACTTTCAGGTAGTCCAGCAATTTGTGAAGTAAGACGTGGTTTTTTAACGGGTGATCCAAAGACGGGGGCCAATGTGACTGTAATTACGAGTAGAGGTCTGTATGCTCCACAGAGGGAACTTGAAATTGTTCACCAGAATAATACTTATCAGGTAACTGCAGAAAATCTACTGGAATCCAGTGCCAGCTTCGATCAATTTAGCTTCAGAAAAAGCTAACTATTCACCCTGAGTATTTTAGTGCCTTACTCACCGGTATTGCTAACGACACAGCCAGACCTGCATCGGTATCAGCAAGTACCCCTTGTAAAGATTTTTGCCATCTATTAGCGGGACTGTTCATATTATTAGGTAGCTTGCAGGGTAATATTTTATAGAGATCCATAAGTGTTAATTCGCCGAGGTCCCTGATCAGGCACCACTGACCCAATGAATCCCGCTTCGCCCAATTTGCCTTAACGAGAATGTCAAAAATTGTGTTCATGGATGCGTGAGATATTCGAACACCTGATTTTTTTAATTGCATTACTGATCTCCCTGTCCCCTCCTTTTGTGCTAACCATAGTTCTCCAATAATCTGGTAGGCATCTAGGAACCCCCAGCGAATTTCAGAGTGATGTTTACCAACATCTTCCATTCGAAATACCGAGAGGCTGTAACTGATTTGCGCACCTAGTAAAACAATCAGCCAGGAAACATATATCCAGATCAGGAACATAGGTATGACCGCAATAGCACCATAGATCATGGTATAGGTAGGAACAGCTTTTACATACAGGCCGAAGGTATACTTGGCCAGCTCAAATAAGACTGCAGCAGTGACCCCTCCCGTAATCGCATGTCTTCTGTTTACATGGGTGTTCGGCACCAAAACATACAACAGGGTAAATGCGATACTGGTTGTAAAGAAGGGCATTAATGCCAACAACCTGGATTTGATGTTTATCGCACTATCAACATTTTCAATGACTGGTAACGCCAGCAAATAGGATGTTGAATAAAGCCCGACACCAATCAGCACCGGACCTAGCGTAAGGATTGCCCAATAGACCAGAAATCTGGCAATCAAACGACGTTGCCTGTTGATATGCCATATATTGTCTAATGCACTATTGATCGTGTGCATCAACATTAAGGCAATGATCACCAGCAGAATGATACCCGTTGTCGTGAGTTGTGATGCCTTGATCGAAAAATTAATCAGGTAATCCTGAATCGTTTGACCAAAGCTCGGCACGAAATTATTAAAGACAAACTCCTGAATGATTTCACTTATATCCTTGAATACAGGCATATTACTAAAAAAACTGAACATAACAGCTATCAGAGGCACCAATGACAAAAGTGTCGTATAGGCCAGTGAGGAAGCAGACTGCATCGTTCGACCAGCGAAAAACTGCTGAAAGACATAACGGGCGAAACAAAATAACCATCTCGCACCAGGCTTGACGATAGAAAATATATTACTGATTGGCGTATTCTTTGATGACATTTCCTGAATCTTTACCTATGCTTCACCCATTCATAAAAAACGAGAAATCACTATGAGTGTCACCATATATCATAACCCACGTTGTTCAAAATCCAGACAAACGCTGGAAATACTCAAAGGACAAAATATCGATGTGGAAATCATCGAATATCTGAAAACCAGCCCGGATGCCAGGACTTTAAAACAAATATTATCTTATCTGGAGATCCCGGCCCGCGAGCTCTTACGCAAGGGTGAGAGTGCTTATAAAGAGGCCGGTCTTGACGATAAAAATTTGTCTGAAGATGAACTGATTGCGGCGATGGTGGAACACCCTATTTTGATCGAACGACCAGTGGTGGTAAACAATGGCAAGGCAACCATAGGCAGACCACCGGAAAGCGTGCTCGATATTCTCTAGAAATCTGTCTGAAGCAATAGTGGAGATTCTTGTCCTTTATTACAGCCGCAACGGCAATGTCGCCAGTATGGCGGAACATATTGGCCGTGGTATTGAATCCATAAAAGGAGTCAGGGCAAGAATTCGTACCGTTCCTGCGGTATCAACACTATGTGAAGCCAGCGAAGACAGTATCCCGGAAGATGGTCCGCCTTATGTGCAACAGGAAGATTTGGCGCAATGTGCAGGACTTGCTTTAGGCAGTCCGACCCGGTTCGGGAATATGGCTGCACCCTTGAAATATTTTCTCGATGGCACCAGTGACGCCTGGTTATCAGGTACTTTGATTGGAAAACCTGCCGCAGTATTTACATCAACCGCAAGTCTCCATGGTGGCCAGGAAAGCACCCTGCTCTCCATGATGTTGCCTTTATTACATCATGGCATGATGATTCTTGGTATTCCCTATAGTGAACCTGAACTTTTCAGTACTACCAGCGGCGGCACACCCTATGGCGCCAGTCATACGGCAGGACAGGATGATGCACTTAAGTTGAGTGAAGAGGAAAAAAGACTATGTTTCGCTTTGGGCAAGCGACTTGCTGAAGTAGCGAATACACTAAGCCGCTAATTTTCTATCAGTGTTTTTACAAAAGGAACGGTCAGTTTTCTCTGTTCAGTGAGCGTTGCTTGATCGAGTTTATCCAGTAATTCCAATAGCGAAGGCAAATCACGTTTTACATTCTTAACTAGGTAAGCCGCAACCTCTTCTGGTATCTCAAAGTTTCGCGTGTTGGCTCTTTTTTGTAACAGCTTAATTTTATCCTTATCGGACAAGGCTTGCAGATGATAGGTCAAGTCCCAACTTACCCTGGATTTTAGATCCTGCAATTGAAACGCCAGATCTCTTGGCCCTTTAGAGCCCGTCATCAGCAAAGGTTTTTGTTGTTCTCTCAAACGATTATACAAATGAAACAACGCTTGTTCCCACGCCTCTTGCCCGGCAATACAATCAACATCATCAACGCAGACCATGGCCAGATGTTCCAGACCTTCCAGCATTTCCGGACTGAACTCAGCATGTTGACTCAAAGGGATATAGGCAACATTTAGATCATGTTGACTTGCAAGATTACACACAGCTTGAAGTAAATGAGACTTGCCGGTGGCAACTTGTCCCCAAAGATAAATATTATGAACCGTTTCTCCAAGCGCAATGGATCGGCTGACCGTGCACACTTCAGAGTTCGGGCCTTCGATAAAATGCTCGAAATCTGCGGTTTCACGAAAACCAAATTGCAGCGGGATCTGACCTCCCGAAAGTGGTTGATTCATGTCGCTCTATTGCACCAATCGATAACTGCTTGTGCTTATCTGTTGCAGGGTTTGACCCAAATCAACTGCTCTTGATATCACCGCGGCATCTGCCTGAGTTGTCAGCAGATAGATGACGCTATCCTGATCGACCTCCTTCACTTCAACTTTAGTCACTGAATTTAGTGATTCGAGATAATTTAATACCTTTGCGTATTGGTTGTAGTCGGTAATATCGTTGACAAGAATTTCAATTTCGCCAGATTGAGAATAAGTGCCTGCCTGCCCATATCTTTTAGCCAATGTATCTACCAAACCATCAACACCTTCATCAAGCACTGTTTCCGCCAGGTTTCCCTGGGTGACCCAGGTGAACGCATGTTCATCAATGTAGGCTACCCAATGCGCCTCCCATAATTCTGGCGAAATAGCTTCAAGCCTGCCGGCTAATACGACATTGGCATTATATCGGCTGGATGCAGCTAGTACTGGGTCCTGAAATCTACCCCAGATATCACTGACCTGTAGTTGATTGGTATCCTCAAGATCAAGCAGGGGATGAACCAGAACAATGCCTCTGTTTTTCGCATGCACTTCCATTTTTTCCACATAGCCAGAAATATCACTCAAGCCTGACAAACGGCGACCTTTGGCATCACTTACCGCCAACCAAACCAGTGTTGAAGGTCGCTCACTGCCCCATGCCGGGATCGCAGCTTCACGTAAAACCTTGTCCAGGGATGCGCTATTGAATCTGGCCCAAAGATAGAGTTGATGTCCACCTGCTTTTTCTTTAGTTCGGTATTCAAACTGTTGTACATATCGATCCGCATCAAACAACAATTCAGTTACACCATTACGAGAAGGAACATAACGATCACCTGTTAGTTTTATCAGGACAGCTCGCAAGACTGCTGCCATATTTTTTTTTCTGCTACTTGCTGACTTATCTGAAACAGCTACCTCGGCCTCATATAAACCAGGGACTACGACGGCCTGAACAATTGTTGGGTAGGAAAATGCGGTGCTGAACAGTATTAACGATAAAATGTTGCCTGGAATTTTTTTCATATGACGCACGCTATGCAAGAGCCGATGACAAGTCAAGGATTAACATCCCGGAAATTTCCGCAAGAAAACTACTTGAGGGATTGCGATGTAAGCAGCTCCCCGATACCATTGCGGCTTGAAAAACGAGAAGCCACAAAAACTTAGCTATCAGGATGCCGGCGTCAGTATTGACCGCGGAAATCGATTGGTAGATCGGATCAAATCATCAGCATCATCCACCCATGGTAAAGGTGTGATGGGAAACCTCGGTGGTTTCGGCGCGCTTTTTGACATCGGTGCCATGAATTACAAAGATCCGGTACTAGTCTCAGGAACCGATGGTGTCGGCACCAAGCTAAAACTCGCCACTGAGATGAATCAACACAATACCATAGGCATCGATCTGGTGGCGATGTGTGTCAACGATATCCTTGTACAGGGTGCCAGTCCTTTATTCTTCCTTGATTATTTCGCCTGTGGGGAATTAGATGTTGATGCTGCAAGCGTTGTGATTAACGGCATCGCACAGGGTTGCAAGCTTGCAGACTGTGCCCTGATTGGTGGTGAAACAGCTGAAATGCCAGGCATGTATGCAAGTGGAGATTATGATTTAGCAGGTTTTTGTGTCGGGGCCGTTGAACGCGCAGATATTATCGATGGCAGCACTGTTCAGCCTGGTGATACCCTGATCGGTATTGCCTCAAGTGGACCACACTCCAATGGCTATTCACTGATTCGCAAAGTCATTGAAGTTTCCAATGACAATCTGATAACAGAATTTGAAGGCAGGACACTCGGGGAAGTACTCCTGGAACCGACAAAAATATATGTCGCAGCCATTCAAAAACTGTTCAAGACATGCGATGTGAAGGCCCTGTCCCATATCACAGGGGGTGGATTAGCAGAAAACCTGCCAAGGGTTATTCCTGATAATGTTCAGGCGAACATAGACACTCAGAGCTGGGAATTACCTGCCATTTTCAAGTGGCTACAAAACGAAGGGAATATCGAATCAGAGGAAATGTATCGTACTTTCAACTGTGGCGTAGGCATGGTCGTCTACGTTGC
>JAKZTI010000079.1:0-11400 GCA_047517145.1 Gammaproteobacteria bacterium | reverse complement strand
GTATCGAACATATTTATTCAGGTTAAGCCTCGCAAAGATTTTGAAGTCCTCTGGGCTTTGCGTGCACTTGTGAAAGGCAAAAAGATTGATCCTTCGATCGAAGAAGAAACTGGTGTGTCTTTAGCAACGCTGGAAGACCTGGTCGACAGAATGAAAAATTGTCGTTATGGCGTGCTGTTTTTTGGCATGGGATTAACCATGACCCGTGGTCGACATTTTAATTCCGGTGCATTAATGGCACTTGCAACCGATTTAAATGAATTTACCCATTTTGTCGCCAAACCCGTCAGGGGACATGGCAACGTTACTGGTGCCGATAATGTTGTCTCCTGGCAAACAGGTTATCCTTTTGGGGTCAATTTCAATCGAGGTTATCCGAGATTTAATCCAGGCGAATTCACAACTGTCGACACACTCTCAAGAGGAGATGCCGATGCTGCCATGTTTATTGCCAGTGATCCGGCTTGTAATTTTCCGAAAGCGGCGATCGAACACATGAAGAAAATTCCGGTAATATCGCTTGACACCAAACAGACAGCGACTAGCAAACTTGCTCATGTTGCTTTTGCCACATCGACTTATGGGATTAACACTGGTGGAACCGTTTATCGCATGGATGATGTGCCCATCACCATGCGACCCGCGTTCGACTCACCCTATCCTGATGATGAAGAGATTTTAACGGCAATAAAAAAACGTGTTCAGGAACTTATTTGGGCGAAGCAAGGGATCAAGGGAACCGGTAACGAAGCTAAAGTCGCATGAGAGGACGACTGTGAGAAAAATGATGTCATCCTGTAAAACAACAACAGAAGAATAACAATAATATAAGGGCGAGAAATGGCGGCAACACTGCGCATTGTTAATGGCAAACTTTATGACCCCATTAACAACATTGATGGGAAGGTTCAGGACATCTGTATCGAAGACGGCCAAATTGTTGAGTCCGTCCCCGACGATGCAACGCGTATCGATGCACAAGGCATGGTCGTCATGCCTGGTGGTGTCGATATCCACTGCCACATTGCTGGTCCTAAAGTAAACGCAGCACGTAAATTACAACCAGAAGATCATCGCCGAGATCCACATCCGGGCACACCTTTCACTCGCTCTGGCACTGGGGGGACTGTCCCCTCAACATTTGCAACCGGTTATCGCTACGCTACTTTGGGTTATACCACTGCCATGGAAGCCGCAGTCACTCCAATTGGTGCAAGACACACGCTTGAAGAATTTCATGATACTCCTGTCATTGATAAAGGATTTTACGTCTTACTTGGTAATAATATTTTTCTGCAAAATTTATTAAGAGAAGGCAGAAAAGAAGAGTTCAGACAAGCCGTCGCCTGGTGGGTAAATTCAACCAAGGCTTACACGGTCAAGCTGGTCAATCCCGGTGGTGATGAACCCTGGAAAGGCAAGAAAAACTCAAATGTCTCCGATATTGATGAGAAGGTTGATGGTCTTACTCCCAGACAAATTATTGAGTCATTTATCACCACCGTGAATGATATGGGTTTCCCGCACCCACCCCATATTCATTGTAATAATCTGGGGCATAGTGGCAATTATAAAACGACGTTGGAGACCATGCGCACGGCCGGTGATCAGCGCGCGCATCTGGCCCACATCCAGTTTCATAGCTATGGTGGAGAGCTAGGCAAAAATCCGGATTCAAAAGCCGCTGAAATTATTGAATATGTCAATACACATCCAAATATCACCTGCGATGTCGGCCAAGTCATGTTTGGCAAGGCAACCATCATGACAGCGGATGCACCGCTAGCTTATGTCTTGCGTGGATTAACTAATAGCAAATGGGTAAATGTGGATACCGAATGTGAAAGTGGTTGTGGCATTCTTCCATTCAATTATCAGGAACATATCTACATGCACACATTGCAATGGGCAATCGGCCTTGAATTATTCCTCATGTCAAAAGATCCATGGCGAGTAATTTTGTCAACCGACCATCCGAATGGTGGCTCATTTATGCTTTATCCCAAGCTCATCAAGTTACTTATGGACAGGGGATTCAGGAAGGAAGAAATCTCGCGCGTTAATCAAAAAGCAATTGCTAAAACATCGCTTAACGATCTGGACCGCGAGTACACACTGAATGAGATTACTATCATCACGCGTGCCGGACCTGCTAAAGCATTAGGTCTGAAACACAAGGGACACCTTGGGCCAGGTGCAGATGCAGACATCACGATCTATGATGAAATAGACGACAAGGAGATGATGTTCAATGCCCCTCGCTATGTGATTAAATCCGGTAAGGCCATTATTGCCGATCATGAATTTGTAGGTGATCATATTGGCAAACTTCTGCATATCACACCGGCGTATGACGAAAAGATAGAAGAAATCGTTAAACCTTTCTTCGAAAATTATTATTCCATTGAATTTGATAACTATGCTGTTGCTGATAGTTATCTACATGATCATGAGATCGTGCCAACGACAAATGAAAAGATGACTGACGAACAATCATGAAAATCAAGTCTACTGAAATCGTTGATACCTTTGCTGAAGCATTCAAGATGTGTGGAAGTCGAGTCATTATCACGGCCGAATCTAAACAATGGGCGATGGCAGCAGCGCAATCCATCACTGGTTTTGCGACATCAGTAATTGGATGTAAATGCGAAGCAGGCATAGAAAGAGAACTTTCCAGCGATGATACCCCGGATAATAGACCTGGCGTAAGTGTGCTCATTTTTGCAATGGATGCTGATGGCCTGGGAAAACGATTGATCGAACGCATTGGCCAATGCGTCATGACTTGCCCGACAACGGCCTGTTTCAATGGCCTGGAATCTGACACAACAGTGAACGTTGGTGGTCAGCTACGGTACTTCGGTGATGGGCATCAAAGCAGTAAGGTGTTGGGAGAACAGCGGCTATGGCGTATCCCGGTGATGGACGGCGAATTTGTCGTTGATGAACGTTTCAGCATTCAGGATGCAGTCGGTGGTGGTAATATTCTGATTTTGGGTAAAGATCAAAAAACCACATTGAGAGCAGCAACCGCAGCGACAAAGGCCATGCGAGAAATTGACGGAATCATTCTCCCTTTTCCAAATGGTGTCGTACGCAGTGGTAGTAAGGTCGGTTCAAAATATAAAGCATTAATTGCATCAAGCAATGATGCTTATTGCCCAACTCTGCGTGCAGTAACCAGTGAATCACTTGTACCAAAAGGAGTAAATTGTGTGCTTGAAATTGTGATAGACGGTCTCAATGAAGAAGTTGTTGCCGATGCCATGCATGTTGGTTTACATGCAGCGACAAAACCAGGAATCAAGCAATTATCTGCGGGAAACTACGGTGGCAATTTAGGCCAATATCATCTGCATTTGCACAAAATTCTGGAAGCAAGCCAAGGCTCATGAGTTTAAAACTTTCATTACATACAAAACCTGACGTACCACTCGAGGCAGATGTTATCTGTCCCGATAAATTAAATGGTTTGAATGAAGCTGCAGTCTCTGCCCTGACTGTTTTTCATGGTAATGACCAGACTGCACTCGGAGATTTTTTTACTGTGAAGGGGCAGTGTGATGGTGAAATACATATCGAGGGTGATTTAGCCAATGTTAAACATTTAGGCTCTGAGATGACGACTGGCAAAATGATCATAGATGGTAATGTTGGCCAACACCTTGGAGCCTGCATGAGTGGCGGCGAGATCGTTGTGGAAGGCAATGCGCATGACTGGGTTGCCCCGGAAATGATAGGAGGCAGAGTTACTGTCAAAGGTAATGCTGGACATTTAATTGGTAGTGCCTATCGAGGTAGTCCCATCGGTATACAAGGTGGTGAAATAATTATTCATGGCGACGTGAAAAATGAGACGGGCCATGCAATGCGTGGTGGCTTGATTGCTATTGGTGGAAACACTGGTGATTTTACTGGTGTTAATATGCTTGCCGGAACAATTATTGTATTGGGTGAAATGGGCATCCGAAATGGTGCCAGTATGAAACGAGGAACCATATTATCAATGCATGAGGCGGCAATGATTCCAACATTTAGTTATGCCTGTACCTATAATCCAACCTACTTGCGCATGTATTTATCTTATCTCAGAAAACTCGGCATGAAAGTCTCTGATGAACAAATAAATGGCAACTATAAACGTTGGATTGGTGATGCCATCGAATTAAACAAAGGTGAAATTCTTTTATATGCGAACTAATAGTATTTCTTATAATTAATCTAAAGCCTTAGGGGAGGTATATGATTTATGACAACTATAGTAACTGATAATTGCAAGGACTGTCGCTTCACTGATTGTGTCGCTGTCTGTCCTGTCGCCTGTTTTCATTATGATGATGAAATGTTGTACATCGATCCTGATGTCTGCATCGATTGCAGTGCCTGCATTCCTGAGTGCCCTGTACAGGCGATCTTTGAGGATGATGATATTCCTGAAGACAAGCAAGAATGGATTGCCATCAATGCAGAGAAGGCACCAGATCTACCTGTTTGTGATGAACAAATGGAACCACTGCCTGGTGCTGAGGAACGCAAAGAGGCACTTGGATTTTAATGCTTCACTAATAATCGGATATTTCTTAGTACACCATTAACGGGGAGATAGCTTGAATGGCCCAACTCGGCAGTGAAAAGAATCCTTTGCGTATTGCCATCGTTGGCAGCGGTCCAAGTGGATTTTATGCAGCAGAGGCACTCATAAAATCCGACATTAATGTCAAGGTTGATATGTTGGAACGTCTGCCCTCCCCTTACGGTCTGGTAAGAAGTGGCGTTGCGCCGGATCATCCCAAACTCAAACAGGCGATATTACTTTACGATAAAATAGCACAATCACCTGAATTTAATCTGATTGCCAATGTCACTGTGGGTAAGGACATCAGCGTTGATGAATTGCGTGACTCCCACCATGCAATTATATTTACCTGCGGTGCTGAATCAGACCGTAGACTGGGGATCCCCGGCGAAGATCTGGCTGGCAGTTATACAGCAACTGAATTTGTTGCCTGGTATAACGGTCATCCTGATTATCGTCAGCGACAGTTTGATTTATCCAATGAAGTTGCAGTAATTATCGGCCAGGGGAATGTCGCAGCTGATGTTGCCAGGATCCTGTCCAAAACGGTTGATGAATTAAAACATACTGATATCGCTGAACACGCACTGGACGCACTGGCAGAAAGCAAAATCAAGGATATCTATGTCATAGGTCGACGTGGTCCCGCGCAAGCCAAATTCACACCGAAAGAGTTGCGCGAATTTGGTGAACTGGAAGATTGCGATGCGGTTGTTGACTCGTCAGAACTGGAATTGAACGACGCTAGTAACAAAGAACTGGAAGAAAAGTCGAATATTGGTAGTAAAAAGATTTATGACTTATTCCAGAAATATTCATCCCAACCTGTATCGGGCCCGGCATCATCAAAAAAGGCACGTCGATGTCATTTCCAGTTTCTCAGGAGTCCGGTTGAATTATTAGGAAACTCAAAACTGGAAAGCGTCAGAATTGAATACAACCAACTATCAGGAGACCCTTTTAAGCAATCGGCAAGAGGTTCCGGTAACACTTATGAACTGGAAACCGGCATCTTATTTCGCAGCATTGGTTACCGTGGTATTGCAATTGAGGGCGTCCCTTTCCATGATAGTTGGGGTGTTTTTCCAAATGAAGATGGTCGCATCACGGAAAACGATGAAATAGTGCCTCGATTCTATACTGCCGGCTGGATCAAGCGTGGTCCCAGCGGCATCATCGGCACAAATCGCGCCTGTAGTGTTGCAACCGTTGGTTCGCTGCTCGCCGATCTTGAAAAGCTCGATTCATCTGAATCCAAAACTGGAGCTGACAAGCTTTATTCGTTACTAGATTCGAGAAATGTGAGGTATCTAAATTATCTAGAATGGAAAAAAATTGATGCTGTCGAAGTCGAGCGTGGTCAACCGAAGGAAAAGCCGCGAGAAAAGATAACCTACGTCAAAGAAATGCTGGATATACTCAACTAGATATACTCAACTAGAGAAAGAATTCATTCCTTAATATCATCCGGATATACAGAAATTCTGACATAATTAATGGCTTACAGATTACCACCATTAGTGTATATTACTCCACTCAACGAATTTGACTCGTGAATAGGTAGCATATAATTATAAGAAATACAAAGACTTACGTTACTCACTAGCTAATTTACTTTTAAATTTCTGGTGTCGTTGAACAAAAACAGGAAAATACCTGAGATGGCTGGAAGTTAGCCATTTATAATATAACGCTTGCGCAATAACTTTAAGTCAGTAAACATTCTTTATGAAAACTAAATCAAATCAGGCAGTTGTACTGAAGGACGTTCCTTGTCCGTTTTGCAGTCTTATTTGTGATGATTTAGTCATTCAAAACAAGAAAGGCAAGCTAACAGTAAAGGAAAATGGCTGTGCCAAAGCCAAAACACAATTCAGCCAGTCGTTACCTGATGATACCCCTGCTCTGAAAGGTAAATCCTGTTCTATCGATAAAGCCATTGAAGCTGCAGCAAAAATTCTCAAGCAGTCAACATCGCCGTTAATTGCCGGTCTCGGCACTGATATTGGTGGCATGCGTTCTGTTATGCAACTTGCTGATAACATTGGCGCTACGATTGATCATATGCTGAGTGACGGGGCAATCAGGAACACTCTCGTGCTTCAGGATCTCGGCTGGGTCATGACAACCATGTCGGAAATAAAAAACCGGGCAGATTTTATTATCTTTGCGGGAACTGACGCATCAAATTATTACCGTTTTTTCGAGCGCGTCATCTGGACAAAAAATTCTTTGTTTACTAATCCGAAAAAGAGAAAAATTATTTATATCGGAGATAAACTGGACACTTCAGCTGGTAAAAGCCCTGAAGGAAAATTGCCAACTGTATTAAAATGTAATCAAGAAGATATAAGCGAAATTATTTCTGTTTTACATGCCCTCATTGCTGGTAACAAAATACAGCCACCAAAAATTGCAGGAATTACTCTTGCAACATTACAAAAACTCGCCAATCAAATGAAAGAAGCAAAATACGGTGTTATTGTCTGGGCACCTGGCGAATTAAATTTTCCACATGCCGAACTGACCATCCAAAGTATTTGTGAGCTGGTTAAATATCTGACTCGGACGACGCGCTTTGCCGGATTCACCCTGGCTGGAAATGATGGAGGTATGAGTGCGAATAATTTAAGTGCATGGCAAAGTGGCTTTCCATTACGTGTGAATTTCAGTCAAGGTTATCCTAAACACGATGCTAATAAGAATTCGACCAAAAATTTACTTAAAAATAAAGAAGTTGATGCTTTGATGTGGATTTCCAGCTTTAGCTCAAATATAAATCCTCCGAAAGCGAAGATACCAACCATTGTTCTTGCAAATCCCGGAACAAAATTGAAATTTACACCTGATGTGTTTATCCCTGTTGCAACACCGGGTATTAATCATTCAGGCCAATTAATTCGAACAGATAGCGTTGTTTCTCTCACTCTAAAAAAATTATGCGATTCGAAATATATGAGTGTTGGCGACATATTAAATCGCGTTAATCAATCAATTTAGGTTGCCGTTGAAATATGTTAATTAAATTATCTGGTGGAACTGTCTATGACCCTGTTCATGGTATCAATGGTGAACAGCGAGATATTTATATACAGGATAATTCTATTACGAGAAAACCCGCTGCTTCTGTCAAGATTGACAAGACCTACGACCTGAAGGGCAAGATAGTCATGGCGGGTGCGATTGATATTCACACTCACATTGGTGGTGGCAAGGTTAATATTGCACGAATGATGTTACCAGAAGATCACCGTGCAGACCCTGTACGTAAAACAAAATTAACTCGTTCAGGATGTGGTCATGTTGCACCGTCAACACTAACCGCGGGATACCGATACGCGGAAATGGGTTATACCGCTTGCTTTGAGCCTGCCATGCTACCGGCTAATGCACGCCAGGCTCATATGGAAATGGCAGATACTCCGATGGTTGATAAAGGTGCCTATGCTATGTTGGGTAGTGATGATTTTTTCCTTCGTATGCTGGCTGCGAAAAAAGATCGTGAAGCCATTAGCGACTACGTAAGCTGGATAATTAATGCCACACAGGCAATCGCGATTAAAGTTGTGAACCCCGGAGGAATTAATGCCTTCAAGTTTAATCAACGTAAACTGGATCTGGATGAAAACAATAAACATTATGGTGTCGCACCTCGTGATATCATAAAATCACTCGCACGTGCTGTTCGAGAATTAGGAATCCCTCATCCTCTGCATATACATGGTTGTAATCTTGGTGTTCCAGGCAATATGCATACAACGTTGGATACCATACGCGCTGTCGAAGGTATGCCATTGCATTTAACGCATGTTCAATTTCACAGCTATGGAACTGAAGGTGATCGAAAATTTTCATCAGGTGCAGCGGAAATTGCCGAAGCAGTAAATTCGAATCCAAATATTTCAGTCGATGTTGGACAAGTCCTGTTTGGACAAACAGTTACAGCATCAGGTGATACCATGATGCAGTATTCAGGGCATTGGAATGCTAATCCAAAAAAATGGGTGATCATGGATATTGAATGTGATGCCGGTTGTGGTGTTGTCCCATTTAAATATCGTGACAAGAGTTTTGTTAATGCCCTACAGTGGGCAATAGGCCTTGAGCTCTTTTTACTAGTTAATGACCCATGGCGTATTTTCCTGACTACCGATCATCCTAATGGTGCACCATTTACAAGCTACCCACATTTAATTCGATTGTTAATGGATCGAAGTTTTAGAAACGATATGTTGGCAACAATTAATAAAAGCGCTGCTGCTGCAAGCAGGCTAAGTAGTATCGATCGAGAGTACACACTCTACGAAATCGCAACAATGACTCGCGCTGCACCTGCTCGCAGTTTGGGATTAAAAAGCAGAGGTCACCTGGGTGGCAGTGCTGTTGCAGATATTACTGTCTATAACGATTTGAAGAATAAAGAAAAGATGTTTGAAAAACCGCTTTATGTCTTCAAGGATGGGGAAGAAATTGTCAAAAATGGCAAGATTGTTAAAGTAGTAACAGGCGGGACTCACACCCTAAGGCCTGACTACGATAAAAGTATAGAAAAATCATTAAAAAAATATTTTGACCGTTATATGACAATTAAGCTGGGAAATTTCAAAATCGATGATGATGAGATCGTCGAACATGGCAAAGGTAAGATCATCGTTCAACCCTGTACATAAACATAATGAAAATAAACGGCGTATATATCGATGATACTTTTGCAGAGGCTTTCCCTATGAAAGCCACGCGCATCATTATTACAGCAATGAGTTTGAAGTGGGCATACAGGTCAGCAAATGCGCTTAGAGGATTCGCTTCTTCTGTCATCGCCTGTGGTTGTGAAGCAGATATTGAAAGAGAATTATTACCATCAGAAACACCTGATGGTCGACCTGGCCTTTCAATATTAATATTTGCGATGTCTGTAAAAGATCTGGAAAAACATGTACCAACACGTGTAGGCCAATCTGTAATGACTACGGCAACAACAGCCTGTTATGCTGGCATGGATGGCGGTGAACAAATCCCTATGGGAAAAAATTTGCGCTATTTTGGTGATGGCTTTCAAATATCAAAAAAAATCAACGGCCGGAAATTTTGGCGAATACCCGTAATGCATGGCGAATTTATTTGTGAAAATACCACTGGGGTAACTAAAGCAATCGGCGGCGGAAATTTTCTAGTCCTGGCTAAAACGACACGCCATGCTCTAACGGCTTGTGAGAAAGCAGTTGAAGAAATTCAAAAAGTTCCGGGCGTCATTACCTCTTTTCCGGGAGGAATCGTCGGATCAGGTTCAAAGGTCGGATCTAAATATAGTGCTCTTCCGGCATCAACCAATGAAGCTTATTGTCCTACATTAAAGGGACAAGTTGATTCTGAGCTAAGTGATGAGATCGGCTCTGTTCTGGAAATTGTTATTGATGGTCTCGATGAAGAATCAATCAACGAAGCGATGCGTGTTGGTATTGAAGCGGTCTGTTCCTATGGCTTAAAAAAGGGAATCTGTCGTGTCAGTGCCGGTAATTATGGTGGAGGGTTAGGTCCACACCACTTCCATCTCAGAAAGATAATGAAATGAATCCATTAACCTTTACATTAATAATTAAACCTAAGTTCACATTGGATGTTGCTCAACTAACACCTGATAATCTCGCTGGTTTGACCAAGACAAAAGTCAAGTCCCTGAAAATCCCTTACGGTAAAAATAAGGTAGCGCTGGACACACTCTTTAGCGTTACAGGTGCTGATTCTAATAATATTCAGATCAACCACAGCTGTGAAAAGCTCATCTCTGTCGGTAGAAATATGACCCATGGGACACTCAGTGTAAATGGTGATGTTGGTAAAATACTTGGTCAATATATGCAAGGAGGCTTTATTACAATTAATGGTAATGCTGGTTCATGGGTAGGAAATAATATGTCTGGTGGACGCATTGATATTAATGGTGATGCTGGTGATCATATCGGTGCAGGTCAACCTGGTGATACTTTTGGTATGACTGAAGGAATGATTAAAATTTCTGGTTCTGCAGGAGATCGTGTTGGTGACAGAATGCGGCGCGGTATGATCATTATATACGGTAAAGCAGGTGACTATTGCGGTAGCCGCATGCACGCGGGAACAATTATCGTACTTGACAAAGCTGGAAAAAACCCAGGTGCTGGCATGAGACGTGGAACACTTATACTGGCAAAAAAACCATCGCATATTCCTGCTACATTTAAAAGTAATGGAAATTTAAAAATGCAATTTTTGCGTTTACTGTTCACACAGCTATCTAATATGGGTAGCGAGTTTTCAATTTTTAAAAAATTTGGGCCGGAAACACATCGCTTCTCGGGTGATTTGGCGCGAAATGGAAAAGGAGAAATCCTGATCTTGCAAACACTCAACCTGAGAACATAATCATGAAACGCACACGCGGGAAAAAAGGTCGCGTCGAGGGACGCACCACCCCACATCAGGCTGTTGCTGATGTCCGCGAACTTATCGGAGATGAGCCGCTCACTCGTGATCTATTGATTGAACATCTACATAAAATTCAGGATCGTTTTGGTCATATTTCCAATCGTCATATCCTGGCATTGGCGATAGTTATGGAATTACCCATGGCCGAAGTCTATGAAACGGCAACTTTTTACCATCACTTTGATGTTATCAAGCCGGAAGGAACACCCCCCTCCCCCCCTGACCGTTCGTGTTTGTGAATCCCTAAGCTGCGAAATGTTTGGCGCAAAAGATCTGATTGAAACATTAAAAACAAAATATAAAAATGAAGTTCGCATCCAGGCAGTCCCCTGTGTCGGTCGATGCGATGCAGCGCC
>JAKZTI010000078.1:0-29050 GCA_047517145.1 Gammaproteobacteria bacterium | reverse complement strand
TCAATCCTTCCCGACGACACAGCTCGGCGATACTTTCTTCTCCTCGCATGCCTTCCAGTACAATTCGGATCTTTTCTTCGGAGGAATACTTCTTACGGGTACGACGGCGTATATCTTTAACTAACTTCTCGCTATTATTGCCCATAATGGGGCTCCTGTTGTTAATGTTAACTTATCAGAAGTCTCTCTTAGTAATTAGCTCAATTTTGTCTCATATGCTTTGACGGGATACACGTGTAGCTAACTACTTCAAAAAACAATCTGGCTTAAAGGCCAAGATACTAAGAGGCCTGTCTACCTGGGGCATACTCTTTGGCTCGAAGTTTGTCATTCTCGAGGCTATAAATATCGCCTTTGGTGATGATGTTTTGTTTAGCGGCCCAATACATGGTCTGGTTGCGTTTATTGTTGTGGTGATTGCTGTCATCGTTGCAGAGCAGGCATTTAAATGGGTATACAGCTCTCTTGCCTGATTCTCATAAGTAGAATAGACATACAACAGTTGTTGTTTATTTTATAGTCGTTACATCTGAACCAGAGCTTATATATTTGCCAATATATTGCTGCCGCGTTCTATAACCCAATATAAAGCAATCGAAGTGCAAACACCTGCGACAATAAATCGGTTTATTTTTGTGGCTCTGGTACCTAAAAGGCTTATTAAGTAAAAGATTGAAAACGCGGCTATGACTATCAACACCTGGCCTATCTCCACACCAAGGTTAAATGCTAAAAGACTCTGCCAGATATTCGGTGATGTAACCTGAAGAATATGCTGTAGAACAAAAGAGAAACCAAGTCCGTGTAATAAACCAATTAAGCCGGTAACACCGACCACAGTCCATTCATTTTTTTTCTGTTGCCATACCGATTTAGGGCCCAGTTTAAAGTCTGGTGCAACCGCCACAAAAGCGACATATATAATTGACAGGGCAATGCCGGTCTCAACGGCTGGCACAAACCAGGCCCCCGTTGGTACAAAACCAAAGAAACCGAGGGACAATGTAATGCTATGGCCAATGGTAAAACCGGTCACGCGCCAGAGTAATGGCCCAAAATGCATTGCCCCAAGGACAAGGCAAATTACAAACAGGACATGATCAAGACCCTCAAGAATATGTTTCACACCTTCCTTGATAAATGTCGCCACCGCATCAAAAACTGAACGGGTAACGACAACAGGCTCGTGCAATAAACCAGGAGCACGAAAAACCTGTATACCGCCGGGACTGTAATCCAGTACAAGATTAGCCGTCTCATCCTGATCTGGCAGGCCTGGATCTAAGTTGCTTGATATCGCGTACTTGTACACTGCGCCCTGAGTGGTATATCGCAACAGGACATCGACCGTAGTGTCGCCCACATAGACATCTTGCTCAAACGCGTCGAATACTTGCTCGTCCTGGAACGACTTCCTGGCATCATCCAGTGTTGCAAAGTCCGGTTGAGTGCCAACCTTGTAAAGGTTGACACGTTCAACTTTCGGATTAACTATTTCTCCATCAACAGTGAGGTTAAGACCTTGCATCGTAAGCAAAGCCAAACCATCAGTAGAATCCTTTAACTGTTTAACATCTATATAATGAACAAGCTTGCCTTCTTCAAATCGGTTGCTGGTATAGGGTGCGGGTGATGGCAGCCCATTTTCATTTACACCGCCCAGTAAATGAGCCACCAGATATGGCATCGGCAAACGCATATAAATATTTAAGCCATCCGACAAATGCTCAACATGCAAAATACGTACATTCAAATTGAGTTTGAAATGTGCTGATGCCATTGTTACGCAAAGCAGGGACAGGGCAATGATTAAATATAACTGCACGAGATAGTGAGATCGAGTGCGAGATTCAGAAAACATTATTTGGCTTCTTTAATGTCTATCACGGTTAGATCAGCCAGGCGCCACTGATTGTTAACTTCAATCAGATCAAGCAGTACCTGAAATTTAACCAGACGCCGATCTACATGCCCCCAATGTTTGGCGCTGATGTTGGCAGAGCCGCTAACGGTTGCACTAAAACCATCCGGGTCATTTAGTTTCTGCATATTAACAATTTGTCGTTCATTAAATACCTGCACTGCACCGACAGCACCACCTGTAACTTTTGGTGAAAATAATTTTGCCAGCTCATTTTTTGTGACGTCAGTTTGTTTTGAACTAATAACCTTGCCAAGTTCACGCGAAAAATTACCTGGCTCTTTTTCAATAAAGGCGATACGTACATTTTCCAATACATCACCAACAATGGTTAGCGCTTGCTGCTGATCAGGCATCTGATTGAATATTTTTGTTTCACCAATAAAAGGTATGTTGATGCTCCAGCCTGTTTTGACATCGAGTGGACGCATTACTGGCTCACTATATTTTTTAAGAAAATTCTGCCAGCCAAACTCCGGATCATCTTTATCAATGAGGCTCTGTAATGGGCCAACCGGGTCAGTCACTATCACCGGGATGCGATCTATACGTTGATTAAAAAATAGCCAGCGAGAATCAATCTTCTGCGGCAACGCCCCTATCAAATATTGCTGGCTTACACCAACAAGTAGTGAATACTTATCTGCCGCGGTCGCGACATCAACAACTTTTAAACCAGACAAAGTAGCATTTAAAAACTCGACACGAATGGAATCGGGTTTGAACGAATCACCGTCTATTTGTAGTGTTTCTTTATTAGCATAGTAATTTTTAATATGTTCCTGTAACTGCTGATGATTATCTTCAACGCTCGTAGCGAAATCCTCAACATTGAAAATAGTCAGCTCTGCAATATCACTAAAACGCATCAGTGATTCCAGTCTCACTTGTCGCGGCTCAACATAAAGATAAAGCATTAATGGATATCTATGGTGGCGAGTCAGATTTTTGTTATCAAACTTTGTATACCAGGGATCCTGCCAATCGAGATTTAACTTTGCAGCTTGTCCAAGATAACGAAAATCTATGATTGGGACAGATTTGTGATAAGCAATAAAACCCAGGCTGGCTAATGCACGTCCTTCTTCATCCAGTGGGGGAATGATGGTCAATGTCTCTGGTTTAGCTTTAAACGGATAACTGAGTTCCGCATATAGCACACGCTTATCTTCGGGGGCTTCCGGGATACGCTGTCGTGTATAAGGATTAATCTTCCCGGCGAAACGTGATTTCCGATCGATTCGAAGCCTTGGTTCAGCCAGTATTATTTTTGCAGGTAATTTCTCCCCTGTTTCAGTAATAAACTGAAATTTATTGGTTGCAAAATTTTGTAAACGTTCTTCGAGAGGAAATCGTTTGATGCTGGAATCTTTTAACCAGTCGTCGGGGATTAATTCATCGAAAGCATCCAGATTACCGGCATAAATCTCCAGCACCAGTTTAACGTGATCATCTAATACGTATATTTCAGCAATATTGGGTGAGGTCTCTGCACCGGTGAGGTTGACCCAGTCAGATCTTGCCAACGTAGAAGCGAATATTAGACTTAAAAATACTATCGCAACAAAAATGCGTATTGCCATTATCGTCCTGTGAATTTTATTCTTTACGTTATCTATGCATTCTACTACAAACTAAACATTAATAAGGTAAAGCCTTTTAAGCAAGAGAGTCGCAGTCAAAAAATCAATAGGATCAGTATTGAAAGTAGACATTTACTAAGCTTCGATAATTATTATTGTTTGTGGGGGGCCACGTTTACTCGGCCTTCATCAGACACATTGACACGGTATTTGTCTCCACCTTCACAGGTTGCTACATAATCATGGTTTGTGATCTTCTGGTAGAGGGTGACTGCCGTACAAACGACACCATGAGCCGCAACTACGACTAACAGATCTCTTTTAACAATTTCATCGTGAGATAATATTTCATCGGCATAGGCTGAGGAGATAACAGCATTCATAACAGACGTGAATACGTCGGTAATTCCTGCAATAGTTTCGTTCTCCATCGGACTCGTCTGCGACACTTTCTTTAAATTACTCTCATCTTGTAATTCAGCCCAGAGTGGCTCCCATGCATTGCATAGTTGATGAAAAAGTTCGGGGTCCTTATCTTGGACCTGAGACACGACCTTCATGTACAGCAGATCATACTGTTCTCTATGTTGTTCCAGTGTATGGGGGCTGTCACCTGCATGATAGGTTTTGAGATCTGCCACCATTTTGTTGATATCGCCACTGAGTTTCAATTTCGCAAAGCCACTAATTGCATTGGTCTTTCTTATTCTTTTTTCAAGTGTTTCGAAATCAACAACTTCCTGTTCTACTGATGTGCATTTTGTGCGGGCGACACTGACATTCCCGGTGCCTGCTGCATTTGCCGTTATAGCAAATGAGAATATTGTAAAGACCAGAATCGTATTCAGTAAATTTTGATTCGAAATATTCATTTCAGATATATTCCCCGTGATTGAGAATTGCTCAATTCGACTGTCTCATTATATATCAGATATTTCAGCCAGGTATTATATAGTGGGCGGAACACCCCTGAATAAGGATGATTAGAAAAAATAAAAATAGATTGTTATTTATATTGTTAAGCATGCTCAAAGTATAAATTGTTACATTAAATTTACACGGTAGTTCTATCACAACACTCTAAATTGAGATATTAAAAAAGAGCTTGATTCTGAACAATACCAATAGAGAATATTGCCAACTGAAGAGCCCAATAAATACCAGTGAACGTCCGCTTTCGCTGGAAATTGGTAAAAATAGGCCTAATAAGCTATATATGCTACAGCCTTTGAATTGAATCAAAGAATTAAAAATACTTATAAGGTGTAGTTTGTCTATATTATCTAGGTAGCGGCTACATAATAATTAGGGGAAAATTATGAAACGGTTAATCCAATTATTCATGGTGTTGTTCTTGTTTTCTATCAACATGCATGTCTATGCCGCCGGCGGTAAGGTGACGAACCCAACAGGTACTGCGCCTGATCGCTATGTCTATTACCCCGGCACCGAGGAATTAGCCAAAGACGAAATTCGTCTGTTTGCTTGTGGTACCGGACTGCCTGCAGCACGGCGCTTACAGGCAGCGACCTGTTGGCTCGTTGAGCTCGGTAATGGCGACAAATTTTTATTCGACATTGGTACAGGATCCATGGTCAACGTGGCTGCGCTGATGATCCCCTACGACTTCCTTAACAAGGTCTTCCTCACTCACCTGCACACCGATCACTGGGGTGATCTGTCAACATTGTGGGCAGGTGGTTGGACTGCGGGACGTACCACCCCATTGAAAGTTTGGGGACCCAGTGGGGCAACCCCGGAGATGGGGACCAAGTATGCGATTGAGCATTTCCTCAAATCCTTCAACTGGGATGCAAAAACGAGAAATTTTGTACTCAGCGCCGAGCCCGGAGAGATTACAGTCGAGGAGTTCGATTATAAGGCCGAGAATGCTGTGGTATATCAGGAAAACGACGTGACCATTCGTTCCATCCCGGCCATTCACGCCGGCGACGGGCCAGTAAGCTTTATCATGGAATATGCTGGACTCAAGATTGTGATTGGTGGCGATACCTTTCCCAATAAGTGGTATATCAAGTACGCTACCGATGCCGATATCGCTATTCACGAGGTCTTCCTGACACCGGAAGACTTAGTGAAGCTCTATGGCCAATCCCCGGGGCAGGCGTTGGGAGTAGGCACGCAGATTCATACCTCACCCCAGGCATTCGGTAAGGTAATGAGTACCGTCAAGCCACGACATGCCATTGGTTACCATTTCTTCAACGATGAAAATACGCGCTACGATGTCTATGAAGGTGTCCGTAGCACTTATGACGGTCCCTTATCACTGGCAACAGACAACATGGTCTGGAATATTACCAAGGATAAGTTGATTGTGCGCATGACGGTATCGCCCGATGCTGCATGGTCGGTTACAGGTCCGAATCGACCACCCGCACCACCGGCCAAAGGCACAGTCCCCGATCCGATCACTGATTTCATCAAGGCGGGTCGGTGGGCCCCAGCCAACGATGCGCAAGCTGACATGATCAAGGCGTTCAAGAATGAGCATAAGGATGCGTTTAAGAAATGACAAAGGAGTAGATTACCTGAACATCTGCTATCAGTATTAAGCAGACATTTGACAATTACTTTCTATACATATGTTAATGTTACGCGAAAGGACGTACTAATGACGTGGGCACATGGAGAGTTGGCACTGCCGATTGATTTGCTGAACGTCCGCTTTCAGTCTATAGCGGGCATTCGAGTTGTTCTGTTATTACGGAGAAATAATTTTGATTAAGTTAATTTTTTTAACTTTATTATTAATATCAAATTCAATATTTGCTGCGGGATTTTATATCTCGGAAATCGGTACACCGGGTAGTCTGGGCACGGCTGGTGTGGCCAACCCGGTCAATAATATGGGTGCCGATAGCGCGTGGACCAATCCAGCGGGGATGACCGGACTTGATAAAAGTCAGTTTATGAGTGGTATGCAAATGATTGCTCCCCAGATAAAATTTAAATCATCTTTTGCTGGAAAAGGCGGTGTTGATGGGGGGAATGCCGGCAATATTGCTATGATACCCAGCTCATTTTATGTCAAGAAAGTTTCTGAAAAACTTCGCCTCGGGTTTTCTATAACTGCCCCGCTCGGTGGAGGTCTTGATTATAATGACGACTTCTCCAATTCTAATGATGACTTCGTCGGTCGCTATGGTGCAACAAAATCACTTTTAGCCGGTATCGCCATATCACCCTCACTCGGCTACAAGGTAAATGACAAATTATCAGTCGGCGGCGGCGTATCAATTATCTACACCCGTTTTGATCAGGATATAGCCATTAACCAGGGACAGTTGCCGGACGGCAAGGTGGAGCTGGATGAATTGACCGGGTTTGGTTATCAACCCTTTCTTGGTCTGACTTACCAACCTACTGACCGCATGTTGATTGGAATGGTTTACCGGGCCAAGGCCGACATTGAATTGAAGGGTGATGTCCTCTTTCGTAATTTTGTAGTCCCGGCACAGATCAATACCGTCAAGGTGGCGTGGGATAATCCGCAAACATTCCAGGCTGGACTGCGCTTTAATCTGACTGACGATAAAATGATTGCCGTTAGTGGAGATTGGGAAGACTGGTCAAAGTTCAGTCATAATCAAATATCTTTTGCTGGCGGCGTTCTTAATCCAGTCGTATCTCTGGATCGTAAATGGGATGACACCTGGAATGCGGGAATCGCCTATGTCCAGAAATTGAATAACAATAGAAGGGTATCTTTTGGGTTTTCCTATGACAGTTCACCCGTGAGTGATGCAAATCGCACAATCGATTTACCCTTTGATGAAACATTCAAGTTTTCCACGGCTTATTCTGTTTTGGGTGACGGCAATTTTGATTATGCCTTTGGTGCAACTCTGTTTGTATTTGGTGACGGTAAAGTCGACCAGACAGCTCAAGGTGTCCGGTTTGTCGGTGAGTTTGATTCTAACCATATGTTAATGATTGGCGCCACAATCAGACCAAAGTCTAAGTAAATAATAGTTTTCACTCATGTATGTCCGCTTTCTGTATTAAGCAGACAATCTCCTTTTAATATTGATGTTAATGTAGTGGCATTTCAGATTGCTAATAATTGTTGACGATATCTAGGAACAATAATAGAAAATGTAATGATAGACATTCTTGATATATTCACTTTTATTGTATTAGCTGTGCTTTTAGCGGTGGCCATATTCTTTTTTATGAAATTAGGGGAACTGCCGGGCAAGATTGCAGTCAAGCGAAATCATCCACAGGCCGATGCAATTACAATATGTGGTTGGATAGGCGTTCTGACATTAGGATTACTTTGGCCAATTGCCATTATCTGGGCGTATACGCGCCCAACTAATCAATTAAATAATGTAACAACTGATCCTGAAGACAGACGTAATGATATTGATCTTCTCAATGAACGAATGGATGTGCTTGAAGAACAGCTTCGGGATTTAAATAATGATAAGGAGCATTCACCACAATGATTGCTTTTCTTACCATCTGCTATTGCTCAATCATCTGGTTAATCTTCTATAAACTAAAATTATTGCCATTTAATCTTGTGGCCAAGTTTATTGTTGGCATTATCGGCGTTGGTGGAATTATGACATTGCTTATCCTAATGAATGTCTACCAACCCTATTCGGATGATTTTCTCGTTTACCAACCGGTCGCACGGATCGGTGCACGTGTTGCTGGTCGGGTCGTTGAAGTCCCAGTCAAACCCAATGTGCCACTACAAAAAGGGGATGTGTTATTTCGCATTGATGATGTTCCCTATCAGGCGGAAGTAGACCGATTGAAAGCCGCATTAGCGGAAGCTGAGCAGAATATCCCTGTATTGAAAGCTGCCGTGGATGTTGCAGATGCAGAAATCAGCCGTGCACAATCAGAATATGCTCAAGCAAAGCGTGAGTTTGATCGTTCCAAGAAACTGGCCGCAAAGGGTGCCGGGCAAGCACGTGATGTTGATCGTTGGCGTACTGAAATGCAATCCTGGAATGCTGTCATACGCGAGGCAAAGGCACAGAAGGTGCAAGCACAGTCAGTCTACGGGTCAGACATAGATGGCGTAAACACAACGGTTGCACAACTAAGGGCTCAACTAAAAAAGGCAGAATGGGATCTAAAGGAAACAGTTGTATATGCTCCGGCTAACGGTGTTGTCACACAAGTGGGGCTGGTGGCAGGAAGTATTGTCGGAAGTGCTGCGTTGTCACACCAAATGTCTTTTATCTACGAGACTCGGCGGATGTACATTGCAAGCTTTGTCCAAAATGCAAAGAGACATATGAATGCTGGTGATCCCGTTGAAATAGCCTTTGACTCATTACCTGGCAGGATTATAGAAGGTAATGTCGAAGCAGTCATTTCAGCAATGGGTCAAGGACAAATCGATCCCAGTGGTGATTTGTTTACCAGAAATGACACGGTTCCACGTGGTCGTTTTTTTGTAAAGTTCGAAATTAATGATGAGGAGTTTGGTGAGGGTGAACAGATACCGATCATTGGTTCAGGTGGTGCCGTTGCGATTTATACCGATAAATTGAAACCAATAAGGATTGTTCGTAAAGTAGTTCTCCGTATGTACACATGGTTGAATTTCTTGTTTAGACCATAAGTTGATCAGACGGCTCAGGGTGTCCGCTTACAGTATTAAGCAGTCATTCACCAACGTCTGCCATCCAACGAAAGCGGACATTCGGTAATCTCTAGTGATATGATGGAATTTGACGTCCAATTTATAGAAAATGAACTACTAATTAACTGTTTATCTGCAAATAGGAACACAATAAATGAAAATAAAGCCTTTCATCAACATTATTATCTTAGCAAGTGCGTTGTCTGTGTCACAGCTTGCATTTGCAGCAGGTGGCGGCCCTGCCACCGAGTCTGAACCTCTAGGAGTTGAGAATGATGCAACACTTATAACGACTGAAGTTAATAACGACTTACTTAAAATACTTCCTTTTAGTGATACAGAAGATTTTAAAAATGCCCAGAAGGGATTTATTGCACATGGGGAAGAAGAGATAAAAGATGCTGATGGTAACATTGTATGGAGCACCAAGAATTTTGCTTTCATGCAGGATCTATCCAGGAAGGCACCCGCAACAGTTAACCCAAGCCTATGGCGTCAGATGCTCTTGGTGAACATGACTGGCCTCTTTAAGGTTAGTGAGCATATCTACCAGGTTCGTAATTATGATTTGTCAAATATCACGTTTATCGAAGGCAAGTCTGGTTTGATTATTATGGACCCATTGGTATCAGCTGAGCCTGCCAGGGCAGCACTGGAATTATATTTCAAACATCGCCCGAAAAAACCTGTTGTAGCTGTCATCTACTCGCACTCTCATATCGACCATTTCGGAGGTGTACGTGGCATTGTTGAAGAAGCCGATTTAAAGGCTGGTAAAGTAAAGATCTTTGCCCCACTTGGCTTTGTAGAAAATGCTATTTCTGAGAATGTGATGGCGGGTAATGCGATGAGCCGACGCGCATCATATATGTATGGCAACGTGCTACCAAAGGATGAAAAAGGTAATGTGGGAGCGGGTCTTGGTTCAACAACCTCTTCTGGCAACGTTACGATGATTAGGCCTACAAACATCATAAGTGAAGCATGGGAAGATCATGTCATCGACGGTCTGCACTTTGAGTTTCAGCTAACACTGAACACCGAAGCGCCATCAGAAATGCACTATTACATAAAAGAATATAAAGCATTGTGTCCTGCTGAAAATGTTAATCACACCATGCACAATCTTTATACGCTACGTGGTGCAAAGGTACGTGATTCCAAGGCATGGTCAAAACACATTGATAATATGCTGCTGAAATGGGGAGATGAAGCCCAGGTTCTATTCGCACCCCACCATTGGCCTTCATGGGGCAATGACAACATAAATGAACATGTTGCCAAACAGCGTGATACATATAAATTCATGCATGATCAAGTATTGAGACTCGCCAATCATGGTTACACGATTGATGAAGTAGGCGATATGGTTGAGATGCCAAAAGAACTGGATCAGACCTGGGCAAGTCATGGTTATTACGGCAGCATCAGTCACAATGCTCGTGCAATATACAATTTTTACCTTGGTTACTTTGATGGCAATCCGTCACATCTTCACAAACTTCCACCTGAAGCCGGTGCAAAAAAATATGTTGAATACATGGGCGGTTCAAAACATATTATTGAGATGGCGAAAAAAGATTATGTCAAAGGCGAATATCGCTGGGTAGCTGAAGCACTTGATCATGTTGTTTTCGCTGAGCCTGATAATAAAGAAGCAAAAAATTTGCTAGCGGATACTCTGGAACAATTGGGTTACGTTGCTGAATCTGGACCATGGCGGAACTTTTATCTTTCTGGTGCAAGAGAATTGCGTGAAGGTGTTCATCCTGCGCCAACACCAAATACAGCTAGCCCTGATGTTGTTCAAAATATGCCTATCGAAATGATACTCGATTATATGGCAGTAAGACTCAACCCAGAAAAAGCCGCTGGTAAAAAGCTAAAAATTAACTTTAATTTTACTGATACCAATGAGCTGTATACAGTCTTTCTGGAAAATTCCACTTTAAATAACCGTGAAGGGAATGCTAATGATGCTGATTCGACGATAACCACTACTCGAGCAACACTCGATAGTATTATGCTGGGTAATTTAACTGTTGAGGAAGGCATCAAAAGTGGAGTTATTAAAGTTACAGGCACCAAAGGCAAGTTCAAAGAACTTCAAGGGATGCTTGATGATTTTGAGTTCTGGTTCAATATTGTAACCCCATAGGCGAATCTACAGCTAATAATCGGTTCTAGTGGGTGGTGTCAATGCGCTGCCGCTGAACCGATGCGGTCTACCTAAATGTCTGCTTTCAGTTGCCGCCTCAACCGGTCAATACTATATCAACTAACACCAACATCTCACGCTAAGGCTGTCCCTGTCATTTACCAGGCAGGCCATGTATTCATCATTGATCAGCAGATTGATTGCAGACCATGTTTCTTCTGATGGTTTGTGCAGGGTTATTCCTGGGCTTTGGTTCTGAGGATCGACAGTTATATCAAACTTATCCAGTCCATAGCTAACACCATCACCAACAGCTTTGATAAATGCTTCCTTACGTGTCCAGCATGCGCAAAATGCCTTTGCCTTATTTGCATCCGGTATGGTTTGAAATTCAGTTTGTTCTGCCTTTGAAAAAAAACGTGTCATTAATGCTAGATGATTTGATTCATGATTAATCTTTTCTATGTCGATCCCAATATTTTGTTTTTGAGCAATTGCGATCAGGGCCAGATCGTGTGAATGAGAAACATTAAATGTAATGTTTGCAAATCTAGCATCGTTAACTAAAACAGGTTTGCCATGTTCAAGAATTTTGAACACAAAATCTTCTGGATAAATATTGGTGAGCAAACCGAGTCGTTGCCGCAATGTGCCTCTGGTAATAATATATTGTTGTTTTTTATCATCGACCTTGAGTTTGTCTGCACGGTCACGCTCATCTTCAGAAAGGATGGAATAGAAACTATTAATATCGCCTGATAATTGTTTTAGATCACATAGCCAAACATCGATATGATCTTTATATAGATTTAATGTGTCTGGAGTTTTTTGCCAGGTATTTTTTAAATTGTCAGGCATGTCTATTTGTTCAATGATGCTTTCAGTCTTTCCATGCCTTCATCAATAGTGACTTTCGATTGGTAGCCAAGATTAGTTTTTGCTGCAGTGAGATCATACCAATGTGCACAGGAAAGTTGTCTGGCTACAAAACGCGTCATGATTGGTTCATCTTTCAGTTTAAATATCTTGTAAATAAATTCCAACATCATGCCGATGGTGTAGGCAAGTTGAGGTGAGATGGTTTTAGTCACAGGAGAAAGATCGGCGGCAGCCAATATTTTGTTAATTAATTCCCCCATCGGCAAAGGTTCGTCATTACTAATAAAGTAGGCTTTGCCAGCGCAAACAGCATTAGGCGCTATTGCCTCTGCTGCAAGGATGTGCGCCAGTGCTGCATTATCAATATAGGTAGAGTCCACCAGATTGATTTGTTTGCCTACCAGGCGCAAGCGTCCTGCTTTGGCTCGTTCAATGATCCGTGGGACTAAATGTGGATCTCCCGGTCCCCAGATCAAATGAGGTCTTAGCGCAACAGTTGCCAGGGTTTCGTTGTTTGCTGCAAGCACCATTTGTTCGGCCAGGGCCTTGGTCTTTTGATAGGCCGTGAGAAAATGTTCGGGATAGGGCGTGGATTCATTAATATTCTCTTCATCGTCCCCGGCAAAAACAATACTGGGAGAACTGGTATAGATTAATTTCTGAATATGGTGAGTCTGACAGGCATCAATAATGTTTTTTGTGCCTGTTACATTACATTGGTAATAATCATCGTAATCACCCCAAACGCCGGCCTTGGCAGCGATGTGGAAAATTACATCACAGCCTTCAGCAGCATTGGTGACAATGGCTCGGTCACTGATATTGCCACGTATAATATCGACGCCCAGTTTTTTTAAATCAGGGCTGTCGCTTCTTTGTAAGCTGCGAACACTGAGACCCTTATCGAGTAACATGTGGACAATACTCGATCCTAAAAAACCTCCACCCCCTGTAACCAGTGCTTTTTTCATGGAAATTTTCTACCAGTGATTTCTTTCTGGGCCCAGACAGCGAGTTTTTCCCTGCCTATCTTTGCATTATGGCGGATGTCTACGGGAAAGGCAGGATGAAACAAGACATGCTGAATGTTTTTTGTTTGTTCAAATTGAGCAGCAATTTTCAACAACTCTGTTGTGATTATTTCTTGATTCTCATTTTTAAATTCTTGTTCCAGTTCAACGCAGATCACAGGCATGGTTTGACCATTACTATGTATACCAACCAAAGCAGTACGAAATATTTTTGCATGTGAATTAAAAATGCCTTCACAGGGAATCGTAAACAGGGTTTCGTCATTTAAGACGACACGATGAGTTAGTCGGCCACAAAACCATAAGCGACCCTGTTCATCCAGATAACCCGTATCACCCATACGATGATAAAAACTACCGTCTGCGTCAATGATCTTCGCCATCTCTGTTGCACGTTGACGGGCATAATAAGCCTTAGTTACCTGTGGCCCCTTGACTGCAATTTCGCCAATGACAAAAGGATCCAGAACCAGATCATCATGCCAATCTGTTATTGGATCATCTGTAATATTAATTATTTTCAGATCAATATTTTCAACCGGTAAACCAACACAAACACCCTTACCTTTTTCAGTCTCCTGACAAGTTGAACCGAGCACTTCATCACTACCGATAGAACTCACAGGCAGTGATTCAGTTGCGCCATAAGGTGTGAATACCTGCGCATGATCATTCAACATGTCGGCAATACGTTGCATGACCCTGGCTGGAACAGGTGCACCAGCAGAAAGCACACGTTTCATGTTGTGCAATATCTTATGCTGTTGTTCACCATAACGACCGACACGGTTTAGCAAGGCTGGGGAACCAAACATAGTAGTGACTTTATATTTATCTATCGCGGAAAATATTTTTTCTGGATCTACATTGCCGGGTCGAGTGAAATCCATATCAGGCACAATCGAGGCCATGCCCATGGCCGGTCCAAACAGTGCAAACAAGGGGAAGGTAGACAGGTCGATCTCTCCAGGCTGTATGTTATAAAGATTTTTTAATGTAGAGACCTGTGCATTAAAATTGGCATGCGAATAGATAACTCCTTTGGGTGTGCCCGTACTGCCGCTGGTAAACAGGATGGCTGCTGTATCGTCTGCTTGAGTGTCAATGGACGCAGGATCTGTGTAATCGGCTCCAGATTGTTTCAGTTCTTTAAGGCTCTTGATGTTCCGGCCATAAAACGCCTTTGGCATGAAACCGGGATCAACAATGATGTTTGTTTTGATTGTTTTTCTTGCCCAGCCCAGGACTCTTCGGGCAATATGTGCCTTCTTGATACCGATAAAGGCTTCAGGCTCTGCCTCGGTGAGACATTTCCCCAGTTGTTTTGTGTCGATCCCCGGATCAATTGCGACCATGACAGCACCAACTTTAAATAATGCAAAGACCAGTGCAAAAAAATCGAGACCTGGCGTCACCATTAATACGGTTCGAACTCCCTTGACTATACCTATAGCCTGTAAACCTTTAGCAATAAGATCACTGGCGTCATCAAGTTGTCGGTAGGTATATTGATGTCCATTTTTTTGCTCGGCAACCGCTAAAGCATTGGGCTGCAGCTTTGCAATAGTTGGAAGGTGCGAGGCAATGTTTGAAGAATGCATCACGGGATCTTATTATTTTAAAGGATGCGCTTGAAGAAATTGTTGTACTAAAGGGATCACATCCTCAGGGGCATCTTCAAGAATATAATGTCCCACATCTCCAAAGCGATGGAACTCGGCATTGGGGAAACGCTTTTCCCATTCTTCAAGAAAGTAGTGATCGAAAACAAAATCTTTCAGTCCCCAGCAGATTAACATGGGGATGTTTGAAAATTGACCGACTGTTTTATCAACCTGATCGAGCGTCTCATAGGATGTATCACCTGGGTGCAGCGGAATATCAAAGACAAACTTTTTAATTGCCCGTCGATGTGACCAGTTATCGTAGGGGGCAAGATAAGCTGCAGCAACTTCAGGCGCCATGGATGTGCGTGTGACACATTGTTTAACAGCGCTACGTGCAAAAATATTAAAACCTTGATTCAAGATAGCACCCACAACAGGGATTCGGCTGAGTTTAAGTTGCCAGGGTATAGATTTATCTTTCGACAAATGAAAGGCTGAGGTATTTAATATTACCAGTCGTTTTATCCTTTCTGGATGACGCGTGGCATATGCCAGGCCGATCATGCCGCCCCAGTCATGAACGACCAGCGTGATGCCTTCAGTGATGCCCAGGTGATCAAGTAGTGATTCGAGATCATCGGTGCGTTGATCCAGTGTGAAGTTGTAGGTTTCATCATCCGGTTTGTCAGACAGACCCATGCCAATATGATCCGGGACGATGCAACGATAGTTGTCTCGTAAGGCAAGCACCAGTTTTCGATAATAGAAAGACCAGCTCGGATTACCATGTACCATGACAACCGGTTCGGTATTCCCATCACTATTTTCTGGGCCTTCATCCAGATAATGCAGACGCAAACCTTTGACAGAATGGTAATGATGATCAAATGAATAATCAGGGTAATTCATTTACAGGAAACTCGACTGGATTAATGATGAAACGGAGCGTGTGCTCGTGGAGAATACTCTACCATTCCCATCCAAGCATCATGCAATTGAGGCCACTGCCAATCCCCATGAAGCTGACACGATCGCCAGGTTTTAAAAATTGACGTTGTTCTGCTATTGCAGCGGTGAGAGGCACTGACACTGTGCCAATGTTACCGAGGTATTTGTAGGTACTAAAATCTTTTGCCGGGTCAATGCCCAACTCTTTTAATATGGTGTCTCTATGACCTTCACCGACCTGATGGCAAATGACTTTATCCACCTGATCTCTGGCCCAGCCCATTTTAGTTAGAAATGAACCCCAGGTTTTAACACCAAGTTTTACACCGTGGGTTAAAACTGCAACAGAATCTGTGGACATAAATTCTGAGAGTGCATCAGGTAATTTCTGGCTAGGCATAATGCCGGCGATTGCCGGGGGAATTTTTTCACTGCTCATGATCTCCTTGACCACACTTGGCAGGACTTCCGGTTCCATGACCTGATCAATGGCGGCGAGTAATTTATCCGGTGAAAACATCAGTTCCCCCAGAGCAACTGGAGACAGAGTAATACCCCAACGGCAGAGTTTATGGTATTCAGGTGCGGACTGATTGGCCGCCCCAAGCAGCTGGTGCGTCTGGTCGTTATCAAAGGAACCATCTGTGAGCAATACCGCGGCAGCTCCAGAACCACCAGTTAATGTCGCCAGAGAACTGCTGAACATCTCCATGGTTTTATCTTTCAACATACGTTCGATCATGATCTCGACGATTTCACGTGAGGTTTCGCAGGAGACCACCATGCCGGCGCGGATCTGTTTTAGTTCTATACGGTTGGCGATATCGATAATGCCATTCATGACACCCAGGCAGGCGTTGGAAATGTCATAAATGTTAGCATCGTCACTGACGCCTAATTGTGCTGCGACAGCACAGGCGGTGGCAGGCTCGAAATTTTCTCGGCAGACACCGGTGTAGATCAGTGCTTCTATATCATCTGCCTTGACATTGGATTGTTCCAGGGCCTTACGGGCCGCTGTTGCAGCACCATCAGACAGCATATGCCCTTCTTCCCACCAACGTCGTTCAGTGATGCCAGTGAGTGCCTCTAGCTGACCTGGGGCAATATGCAGAGCGTCATACATGGGCATCAGGCGAGACTCGAGATCGTCCGAAGTCACCACCACGGGCGGCAATTCGTAACCGATAGACTCCATATGTACGCGGGAATATTTCATGAATTAATTCTCTTAGCTAGTCATTCTAAGTGATTCGGAGCGCAAAGTCGTTCATCTGGTAGATAATTCGGCCATCCACGGTCAAGAATCCATCGGCACGGATCAGCTTTCTGTCCAGATCGATCTCGGTGACTACGGCCTGAACCGTTACTTTCTCGTCTTTCGGGATTATTTGTCCACGATAGATCCAGTGGTGGGTCTCGTTCAGTGCCATGACCTCGAAGCCACATTGATCCAAGTTCACTTCTCCACCCCATTGCTCCACGGCGACAACTTTCAGAAGTTGTATAAACGACTCCAGCCCTAAAGAACCAGGCCAAACCGGATCTTCATAGAAATGCGCCTTGAAGAACCAGGCATCTGGATCCACCACTGTTGTCCCCCGAATAAAGCCCAGACCATTTGCACCACCTTGCGGATCAAACAAGGTCACATCACTGACCATGCGCATCATCTCGTCCGGATAGGGTGCGGTATTCGGATATACGAAGGACGTGCCTCGCGCAGAGGAAGCTTCATCAGGTTCATAGGGCGTGGTGTCCCTGATGCCCACCTGATCGGCCAGCGACTGTTTGGAGAAAAAACCAAAATAAGTATCGCCCTTGTAAACGATACCCTCATCACAACGGACTTCCATATCGTAATTCTGAATAATCATGCCACCGGATTGAGAAACATTGGTGATCTTGATTCGGGTGGTTAACGTGCCCGTAGCCGGAGTCACGGCGAGTAACTGTGTACCGTTGCCGCCAAGATTTCTGAAGGATAGATCGGTATCACTAGTTAATGCGGAACCGAGATATGCTGCCAGCCAGCCACAGGGTTGTAGAGCGACTTCAAGCAACACGGCAAAAGGCATACGTGTTTGTCTGTCTTCCTTAAAGTACCATTCATCTTCCGGCACATCATATTCAGCCTCAATCACCCCCCCTGCTTTTAGTATCCATGGTTCACAATCTTTAATCGAGGTAATGCGATCAAGAAATTGATAAGGCGGTCTGGGCAGGCGAGCAATCTTTCGTTCTTCATCAAATATTTTATAGCGATCACCAAAGGCCTCGGAAGGTTTGCCGTTGGCAAAGGCATAGATTGAATCAAAATTAAACAGAACGGTTTTCGCATTATTATTTTCTGCCTGGGTGACAGACTGATTCTGCCAAAGATCTTCGATCTTCTGTTTGTTAAGCCCACTTAACTGCACAGACATATTATTCATTTGCACAATGGGTTTGCCATCTGCATACATCAGCGCATCTGCCAGGACATAAGGGGTTCCATCGTCATCTTTATAGCCAAGCTCTTTCAGTGTGATCTCATACTGTACTTTTTTCGTTGATTCGATTACCTGACCACGGCACTTGAGTTGGCTGACTTCCCCAATAATGGGTTGGTAGACAATCTCATCCTGTTCGCCGACCCAACCCAGTCGCAATAGATAGACACGCAAGGTATGTAAACAACATTCATACATGAGGGTGCCCGGCATTACCTGATCATCTGAAAAATGACAGGTCAGGAACCAATCATCGGGATGAATGTCTGCCTCACCGGTGATTTGACCAATACCAAAACGACCAGCAGCAGGGTCAAGGTTTAGAATTCGGTGTACCAAGGTCATACGTCCGCCGGGGAGGCCCACGGGACGATTCAAAGATAAATTCGAGAAGGTTTCGCCAAAGCATTCACCGAGATTCCCTTCACGCAGAGCATTCAATTGTTTATCGTTGTATGACTCAACACTCATCGGCACTGGGGCTTGCCAGTTGTCTGGTAGTTGCCCGGCTTGCGGACGTTTTTCAAGTTCGGTTTGCACAATGCCTTTACCCGCATCCAGCTCTGCCTGTGTAAAAAAGCCTGCACAACCTTCTGTCATAGTGAGTAGTGGCTGGCCATTGACCGTGCCTTCAAAACCAAAGCGGAACAAATAAGTTTCATCCTGTTTGAAAAACTGATCAATATGGATGTTGTAACGAATTACTTCACCGGGTGTGGGTAGTGGTCCATGAAAGGTGATTTTGGCATCGAGTAAACGGTAAACCGCCAGGCCCTTGGTAATGTGATCGATGCCCAGATAGCCAGACAAAAACAGATCTGCCTGTCCTGCCTCAACGGCAATACAAGTAGGCATACGCCCACCATCAAGATACCAGCCATCATGTAAAACATCGTGTTCTGTAATAATGCTACCTGAGGTTAAGGGATTGGCAGCTAGCGAGGCAGCTTCGCCATGTATCTCCATGATCCTGTCCACCAACATCAAAGGTTCATCTGGCAAGCGCACGCGTGTTGGATGCTGATCTATTTCAGCAAATTTTGGTCCGAGCACTTTGCCAATTGAGCCAATAGCAATCTCCATACATTGATCTCTATCGAACAAACAATTTTTATCTGAAATTTTTGTTGTTACTTCCTTGAATTTAATTGGTTCAATCTGTGTTGATCGTAAAGATGTGTCCTGCAATAAATGCATTTGCATTTCCAGAGCCTGTCCCAGTGTTTCAGTCAGACCATTTGAAACGCGTAAAAAAGTTTCCTGCGCTTCAGCCCTGGCATTTTCCGTGAGTTGCATCTGTTCGATAACGGGTTGCAGTAAATGAACATTGTCAGCGACCATTGGCGCTACAGGTACTTCGATTTCTTGTTTTTGATCATGCGTTTGCTGCTGTGGCAAAGGTGGTATTTCAAAACATTCTGCGCCGGTTCGCACTGTGATCATTGATCTTGATTCTTCAGCTGGTTTAGAAACATCGAAATTAAATAAATGGCTCAGATCGATATCAATATGTTCTGCAATTAATTGTCCCAGGCAATGTATAACATTTGACACACTGTTCTGGTTTTTCACACAAATGGCCTTTGTCATGTGCGATTTGCCTTCGAGAATTTTGTCAATCATTCGGCTACAGGTTGCGCCGGGTCCCATCTCAATAAAGATACGAACACCATCTTCATAAGCCGACTCAATTACCCTGGTGTAATCGAAAGGCTGCACAGCCTGTTCGACGATAGAGTCTGCCGCACTGTCACGAGTCACTTCGTATGCCTTGCCCCAGACACCACTATAGAACGTAATATCATCTGGCGGATTGGTTTTAAACAAATGCAAATCACGATAAGGTTTCTTCACAGGTTCGGCGACATCACAATGTACCGTGGTCACGCCTTGTATTGGATGAAAATGACAGGCCAGATTTTTAATCACTTCAAGGATGGCCGCTCTGTCTCCACCGATGACACATTCCTTTGGCGAATTAATAATCAACAAGTAAGTGCGAGGGTGATCAACTAAAGCTTGTTTAACTTCTTCTGCCGTACGATCAACCACACCAATCATCCAGTCGACGGTTTCTGAATCTTTTAATTGCCATGTCTCTCGGACAGAATCACAGGGGCCGGCAAGGGCATCAGTGAATAGCTCCGTTTCACGAATCCGACGCAACATTTCATCTCTATCAGTCCAGGCACGCGTGGAAAAAAGTCCGGCAGTTTCGCCCAGGCTGTAGCCAATGATGGCGTCTGGAGAAATACTAAACTGCGAAATAACATCACTGACAAACGTACCCAGCCAGACCTGACCAAAGATCACTTCCTCGTGGCTTAAGGGTTGTTCTGTTTCTGGTCGCCAGAAGCGGCCATTCGCAAATTGTGAGGCAAGCGAATCATTTTCATCATCAAGTTGATTTAGAACCTGCGGCCATTGTTGTCCCAGTTCCCGACCCATGCCATGAAAATGATTTCCAGAGCCCGGGTAAACAAAGGCCAGTTTGCCTTCTTCACTTAAAGGCTTGATTGAAAAATAAATTCCATCAACATTTATAGATTCATTTTTTTCAACCGCTATCTGAAGCTTGCTCAGTGCAGCAGCAAGCTTGTTATTATTATTTGTAACGACAGCAGCAGTGAATTCCTTTTCTTTCTCGTCTTTGTAATCTAGCCACCAGTTCTTTGCAAGGCCATGCATGTCTTGTTTACTGCTAATGAGCAATTTCAGTTGCTTAATCTTTTCGAGCAATCCATCTTTTGTTTTGTCATGAAAAGTAAATAATGTTTCGTTTGCATGAGTGATAGCTGACACTGAATGTTGTTCAGCTTCTTCAAGAATCGCATGCAAACAATTTCCATCAACACTAAAGGCACTGACTGCTGCCTGCCTTGGGCCATCAATCTTATTACGTAACCAATAATTTGTTTGGCCATGATCAACCAGTTGTTTGTGGTAGAGACTAAGACTGGCTTTGGTAACAGAAGCCAAACCACAGGCCGCACCTGTGTGTCCGATCTTCGTTTTAATCTCGCTTATTGTTGGTGTGTGTTCATCACTATCAAATAATCTATTTAGCGCCGATGTCTCCATGGTATCTTCTTGTTGCAACCCGCTACTATGTGTTTCGAATAAACTGATCTGTGAGAGATCCGTTTTTGCATCTTTACAGGCATTATCGAATGCTTGTTGATATGCATTTGTTGTTGGTACTATTTGATCTGCGCCGCCGCCACTGGCCGAACCAATGCCTTTAATCACAGAATAAATTCGATCACCATCACGGATCGCATCTTCGTGTCGTTTAAGTATGAATGCAGTTGCACCTTCACCGATCAGGGTGTCTTCTGAATAGGTACGACGATTGTGTTGAGCCAATGCCGCACGGGCATCACCCGCCAGATCAACAGCACCAACAATGGCCGTATTTAATTCACCTCTTTGCAATGCACGAACACCCGCTTCCAGTGCACGCAACCCAGAGCTTTCTTCGCTGGAAACTGTAAAGCTTGGTCCGCCGATACGAAAGGCGCGGGCAATTCGACTGGCAACAATACCCCCCAGTGCACCCATGGTGCGGTTGGCATTCAGTGCCGGGCCAGCGGCATCACGCAAAGACTGTGTCCAATTCTTAAGTTCCTTGCCGTTAAGTTTTAAGTCAAGTTGCTTGGCCCAGGTTTTTGCGCGATTCAGAAGTGACCAGCGAAAATGAAAATTCGTGGTATTCAGATCAAGCCCGATACCGATAAACACACCGGTTGTATTACTTTGTTCTTTTGAGAGTTCTTCAATGCCAGCATCTTCCAGTGCATTAGCAGCAACCTCTAACATCAAGAGTTGCTGTGGCAACATTTCCTTGAGTTCAGCCGGAGGGATACGGTAACGACCCAGCGGAATATTTACTTCATTTATGAACCAGCCTTTAATCTGATCCGGATTATCAATTCCCCACCAGTGTTTTGGTAACTCGGGATCGAAATCCTGTATGTCAGTGAACAAACGTCCCTTGAATGCTGCCAAAGATTTCCATGGACCAAATTGTGCTTCCATACCAACAATGGCAATTTTGATTTCACTGGCTGGTGTTAGGTTAGTAGTGTCGCTTGATTCTATTGTTTGTTCTGTTTGGCATTCTTCTAACAGGACATGTGCATTGATACCACCAAAACCGAAGGCGCTAACAGCTGCACGTCGGGGAGTTCGTTCAGTTCTTTTTCCCCAGGCCTTAGCTTCACTTAAAACGGTGAAAGGGCTTTCAGCAAGATCTATTTTTGCTGAAGTGTTTTCAAAATTTGCCGTGGGAGGGAATTGCTTATGTTTCATCGCCAGCAAGATTTTAATAAGTCCTGCAGAACCTGCTGCTGTTAACAAGTGTCCGATATTACTTTTAACCGATCCTATAACGCAGTTTTGTTTGTTGGTTGAGAGGTCAGACCAAAGTGACTTTAAACTTTTAAATTCTTCGGCATCACCAATCGGTGTGCCGGTGCCATGGCATTCAATCAGATCGACATCTTCAGGAGACCAGTCGGCCTGAAGATAGGCATCACGCATGGCGCGCAGCTGTCCTTCTGTATCTGGCGACATGAGGTTACCGCCAACGTCATTGGATAAACCAACACCTGCGATAGTGGCATAGATATGATCCTCATCACGCAGGGCATCTTCTAATCTTTTTAAAACCAGAATGCCCGCGCCTTCACCGACGACGAGTCCATCACCTTTATGATCAAACGGTGAACAATGTCCTGTTTTTGAAATTGCTCCCAATGCCGAAAAGCCCATTTGTGTATACAGGCAATCTGGACGAGACAAGCCACCTGTCAACATGGCATCGGCGCGTCCGGCAATAAGTTCTTCGACGGCATACTTGAGGGCATACAATGAAGACGCACAGGCGGCATCCAGCGTGTAAGTCCCTCCACCAAAACCTAATGCCTTGGCCAACACACCTGCCGGAAGTCCGGCGACATATCTATTCAGTGATTCGGTTTTATAATATTCTTCAGTCTGCTTGCCTAGGAGCTGCGATTCAAAGACTGGCCCCAGAGTTTCGTCGGCCAGTGCAGAAGAACTGTCGGTGGGCAAAACTATATTACCAATGATTACACCGATCCGTTGTTTATTCAGATTGTCATGGTTTACATCTTGCCAGGCTTGTCGACCTGCGTGTAACAGGATGTGAAACATGGGATCCAGTTTTGCCAGAATGTCTTTATCTAAATCCAGACCTGTAGGATCCAGTTCCAGGGAATCGAGAAAACAGCCGCGAATAGAATTCACCTTGTCTGCCGCAAGTTCAGCCGACTTGTTTTCGTTCAGGGCATCCTCTTTGTCCAGCAACCAGCGATCTTCGGGCACTTCACGAGAGCAATCACGGCCCGTCTGGATATTTTTCCAGAAAGTCTCTAGATGGCTCCCGGTCTGAGTGCGGCCCTCTGTGTCCCCGGCCCCAGGGAAAAGACCGCCGATACCGACAATTGCGATACGTTGCATTAAGTTAACTCATTGATTAGTAAAGTGAATATGAAAAATCCGCTGCAGAATTTCTTGTTCTCCGTGATCCTGCCTAATTTTCACGTTCTTCCAGGGTCAGAGTATACATTGCAGTACTAAAATCTTTGTATGCTTTTCAGACGTTTATGTTGATTTCCGTCATTAATTTGTATTGGATAAATGCTAAAGTGGAGGCGGTAAAGAGATTTAATTTAAAAAAAAGATAATGAAAACGATTTCGCTAATATTCATTTCAATTTTAATGATTGTTCCCGTTGTTGCCGCGGAGAAGGTCACTGTGAAAACGGCCAGAATTTCCGAAGTTGCGATTTATCCGGAGCGTTCGGCACCTGCGGCGGTCGTCAGTCTTAATGAAAGTGTCATCAGTGCGCGTATCGCAGCCAGGGTTGATGAGCTTTCAGTTCGCGTTGGCGACATTGTCGAAAAAGGTGATGATCTGGCAAAACTTGATTGCTCCGATTACGAGCTCGCTTATCGTGAGTCTGTCGCCGGACTAGAAGCCCTGCAAACCAGAAGAGATTATGCAAAGCGTAGGGTAGAACGCACACGTCAGCTCATTGCTAAACAATCCATTGCTGAAGAAATACTTGATGAACGTGAATCTGATTACGCGGTACTGGGATCTGAACTCAAAGCTATACAGGCCGAGATCAAAATGAAAAAACTGGATCAGTCACGTTGTACAGTGACCAGTCCATTTCGTGCCCTAGTAATTGAACGTGCAAGTGCAGTGGGTGAATTTGTAAGTGTCGGAACAGCGCTGGTAAAGATCATGGATATTGAAAACACAGAAATATCCGCGCAGGTATTAAGCCGTGATGCCACGCAGTTGAATCAGACAAGCAAACTTTTCTTTGAGCATAACGGTGTTCGTTATCCTGTAGAACTTAGATCTATTCTTGGTGCCATTAATGCTGAAACAAGAAATCGTGAAAGCAGATTAATTTTTACGGAGTCACGCGCTCTGCCCGGTGCAACCGGTAAACTCGTCTGGCGTGATAAGCGAGCACATATCCCCGGTGATTTATTAGTGCGTCGCCATGGAGAACTCGGCGTGTTTACTGTCGAAAAAAATATCGCCAGGTTTAATTCAATCCCAGGCGCACAGGCAGGTCGTGCCAATTCCACCACCCTGGCTGATGATGTTCGTGTTGTCACAGAAGGGCATTACTCTTTAACTGAAGCTGCACCTGTCGATATCGTTAATTAAACATGAGTTTGCTACAGCGGTTTCTCGCGAATCATGTCCTTGCGAACCTTACTTTTTGTTTGATCCTGGTTATAGGAAGTATCTCTTACCTGCAGATGCCCCGCGCAAAAGATCCAGAGATCAATTTTAACTGGATAAGCATTATTACTTTTTTTCCTGGCGCTGCCGCAGAAGATGTTGAAAAAAGAATTACTGATCCCATCGAGGATGCACTTCGTACTTCGATCAAGGACATTAAATTTGTATCCAGTACCAGTCGCGAAGGCATCTCAAATATTCTGGTGCGTTTTGATCAGATCAGTAAAGATGAGTTTGATAGTCATCTCACCGACTTACGTCGCGAAGTACAAAATACATACTCAAGTGAACTGCCCGAAGAATCAGAAGACCCGGTTGTTTATGAAATCACCACATCAAATGCTTTCCCCTCCGCCACTGTCGTCATCACCAGCGCAGGTGATGATGAAAATCTTCGAAGACAAATCAGAAACATCAAAAAAGATATTGAACTTATAAAAGGTGTGGATCGCATTAACGAACTTGGACTTGCCGATCCAGAGTTACACATAACATTCATTCCAGAACGACTGGAAGGATTAGGGATTACGCCGGGTGATTTGTCTGATACCGTACGCGCCTATTTTCGTGATGTCTCGGCTGGAGATATTCGAACTGATGACGGTCAATGGATAGTCAGAATTGAGGGGGACAAGTACGGATCCCGGAAGTCTGGCAAATTATCCGGTAACAACAGCACACGGTTTTGTGCCGCTTGGTAATCTGGCCGAGTTCACGCGTACCACTGAAGAAGCTACAGAAATAGTCAGGTTTAATGGCGGGCCAGCAGCCTTACTTGCCATCACTAAACAATCAAATACCAATGTGCTCGAACTGGTTGATGACATACGACACTATATTGATGAACGTAATCAATATAAAACGAAGACAGGTGTAGAAATATTCCTGGTCGATGACCAGACTATTAGCACACGCAATGCACTGTCATTGATGCAAACTAATGCCATCATTGGTTTGGTGATGGTATTAGTGGTGACATGGATATTTCTTGGTTCCCGGATTGCCGTGCTGACCAGTATTGGTATCCCATTTACGCTGGCTGGCACCTTTCTGGTTCTTAACGCGATTGACATCTCACTGAATAATATGGTGTTACTCGGTGTGGTAATCGCACTCGGGATGCTGGTAGATGATGCTGTGGTGGTGGTTGAGTCAGTCTATCAAAGGCTGCAACAGGGCCTGGCACCCATGCGCGCGGTGATCGATGCCTTGGGTGAAGTATTTGCACCGGTAACCACTTCGGTGATGACGACGATGGCGGCATTTTTACCCTTGATGTTAATGCCTGGCATCCTCGGTGATTTTATGAGGGTTATTCCCATGGTCGTCACCCTGGCATTGGCTGTTAGTTTGTTAGAAGCCTACTGGATGTTGCCTGCACATGTGATTGCAGCAAACATTGATTTAACAAAGCCATCAAAAACACAAAAACGTCGAGAACAATTTACTCACTGGATTCGCTACAGCTACATCAAGTTACTCTTAAAGGCATTGCGCTATCCGGTCGTCTCTATTTCAGCAGTACTCTCTATTTTTATTCTGGCATTGATGATTATTGTTGGTGGGCATATCCGTTATAATTTTTTTGAAGGGGATGAACTTAGACTTTTTTATATCAACGTCGAAATGCCACGTGGTGCGACATTGGATGACACCAGTGAGATGCTGACTAAAGTACAGGCACGTATACTTGAAGAAGTACATCCACATGAATTGCGATCCTCAGTTACCTATTCCGGACAACAGTTTACGGAAACAGAACCCCTGTTTGGTGACACCGTTGGACAAATCATGATCAGTCTGGTGCCTGATGAAAATGGATCACGCACAGTGGCCGAAATAGCGGACACCGTGAAAGCATCGGTTGTAGATTTCCCAGGCACGGCCAATGTTTCATTATTACGCATGAAAGATGGGCCACCGACCTCAAGAGCTATCAATGTAAAAATACGTGGTGATGAAATCGCTGAAATAAAATTAGCAGCAAAAGCGCTCACCAGTTATCTTCAAACCAATCCACTCTTTAGTGAGGTAACTCTGGATGATCGGCCAGGTAATCCTGAGTTGGTCTTACGTTACGATGGTGAAGCCATTCAACGTGCAGGTATATCACCATCGGTTGTGAGCCGTAGTATTCAGTCTTTTGTCGATGGTGAGATTGTTACCGATTTTCAGGACGAAGGAGAAAAGGTCAAAGTTCGTGTACAGGCTGATCAGAGGAACTGGAGTGACGTTGATAATTTTTTAAGGCAAACTATTGCATTGCCAGATGGTCGTTCGGTTGCCATCGGAGAATTAGTACATGCAGAACAGGGTTTAGGAATTAACAATATTCGACATTACAATTATAGAAAAGCCATTTCTCTGCAAGCAGACATTGATAAAGATAAAATCGATACTGTAAAAGCGAATGCATTAATAGCTGAAGAATGGAAAAAGTTACAAAAAGATTATCCAACGATTGACCTGGACTTCACGGGGATCCTTGATGACATTAAAACAAGTCTGGATTCACTCCTTGTTTTGTTCCTATTCGGTGTTGGCTTAATGTACATTATCCTGGGCACGCAATTCAGAAGTTACTTCCAACCCTTTATGATACTGGTCACTATTCCTCTGGCTTTTACTGGTGTGGTGATGGGCTTATTGGTTACGGGGAATCCTCTCAGTCTATATACTTTATATGGCGTGGTTGCCCTGGCAGGGATATCAGTGAATGCAGCGATTGTATTAATTTCCGCTGCCAATGCAAGATTCGAAAACGGCATGAGTTTATTACATGCGACTATCTATGCAGCGAGAAGAAGAGTGATTCCTGTATTGATTACATCACTGACAACCATTGCCGGTTTGTTTTCATTGGCAACGGGTCTGGCTGGTCATTCCTTGATATGGGGGCCAGTGGCGACAGCGATTGTCTGGGGGTTGGCATTTTCAACGGTGTTAACCTTGTTTGTGATCCCGATGTTGTATCGGATCTTTATGAAGTTTAGTGACCGGGCAGTGGCAAAGTAAAATTGATCTGTATGTCTGCCTTATACTGAAAGCGGACATTTGGATAATCAATCGGCACTGACCCTACTACTTTTCATCTGGCCCCACTGATTACTCCCCATAATCCTATCATGGCGAGTGAAGAACAAATTAAGGCGGATAATATCGAGACAATAGATAATTTACGTATTTCAGGATTTCTTAATCCCATGATGCCATATGAAAAATTAAGCAATGCTAATATTATTATTGTAATTGGTAGCACATAAGTAATGATTAATCCTAATCCTAACTGTCGCCAATACTCCAGACCAATGATAAGCCATGTAATTTCTTTAAAGATTAAAGCTATCCACAATGTAAAAAGAAGCCTTTTCATTTTAAAAATCGTGGTCTGTCCCCAATAATTTGTACTGGTGAATGACTGCTTTATACTGAAAGCGGACATTCAACACGCAGTGGATCAGCGGCAGCACGATAGCGCGGTCCACTGTAAAAAGACAAATTTTTTAATTGGAATGGTTATTGATTATTAGTAATTAGTTCAATTATGACGGGCATTTTATTCTCACCTGAGAAATACGATTCAACAGCACTACTAAATGTTGAGACATCTATACCGAAGTAAATACCTTTTATACGCTTCATCTTTTCGAGCCCTTCAGTCGACATGCGCTTTGCAACATCGTTAAATCCCTGGAACTTTTTCAGGTGGGCAACGGCAACCTGGATTAGACCCTGTATAAATTGTCCCGTTTCTGTCTGCCTTCCTGCGGCGACCCAGACGGCTTCGAGCGCCTCATGCGCCTCCCACCAATAGCCGTGGTTGAACAAGTCGATTCCATATAGATACTCATCGCAGTATTGCCATTGATCAACCTCGAAAGGATCGAGTTGTTCTGGTGTTTTGTTGTATGAATGACCTTCTGGGTCGCGGGTTGGGTGCGGTGCTTTGCCCGGTACGAAACGGTAGGATAGAAACGGGCGGTCAGTGTAACGAGGCGTTGATGTT
>JAKZTI010000077.1:0-7022 GCA_047517145.1 Gammaproteobacteria bacterium | reverse complement strand
GCCTTTTATCTGGCCTGTCTCAATGGCCGGAAAGATATCCGTCATGGACATGCCGCGTTTAGGTGGAAAGAAACTTTCATCAATGCCCCAAAATTCTGCAACTTCCTTACGGTGTTGTGCGTTTTCCAATGCTCGATAACCAGGAAGGCCAGAACATGAGGACCATTCACGTGTGCCCATGGCGTTACATTGACCAGTAATCGAAAGACTGGAACTGCCGGGCTTACCAATATTCCCGGTAATTAAATTCAGGTTATTAATCCCACAAACTCCATCACTGCCATGCGTACTTTGATTGATACCCATGGTCCAGATACTCATGGCAGCACCGGCATTGGCATAAAGACGGGCAACATGTCGAATCGTATCTTCATCAATCCCACAGATCTTTGCAGCAGAGACTGGATCGTATTCTTCAACTAACTTTGAAAATTCCTCGAAACCATTGGTATAGGAATCAATATAATTTCGATCATCCAGGCCTTCATCAAAGATGACATGCGCCAGACTGTTTAATAAAACCAGATCGGTTCCTGGTGTGATCGGCAAATGAATATCTGCGAACTGTGCAAACATGGTGACACGAGGATCGACAACGATGACCGGGAATTTGCGTTTCTCTAATGCCTCTTTTAAACGCCAGTAAATAATCGGGTGTTGTTCCGGAAGGTTTGAACCAAACGCCATTAAACATTCAGTGTGGTCAAAATCGTCATAACATCCCGGCGGGCCATCTGATCCGAAAGAACGTTTATAACCCGACACTGCCGAGGCCATACATAAAGTGGTATTGCCATCATAATTATTTGTGCCAATCACGCCACGAGCCAACTTGCCCAGCGTGTAAAATTCTTCCGTCATGATCTGACCAGTAGAAACGATGGCAAAGGAATCACGCCCGTATTTTGACTGAATACGTTTGATTTCATCGGCTGTTTTATCTAATGCAAAATCCCAGCTTACTTCGTTGTAATTTTCGAAATGTTTTTCTCTATACAATGGTTCTGTGCCACGACCTGAAGATTCAAACAATTCATGTTCAAAAATACCTTTAATGCAAAGCTTGCCACGATTCACGTCGGCACCTGCAACACCACGTGTGGCAACAGGTTTGCCATCCGGGTTCAATCCGATTTCCATAGAGCAGCCAGTGGAACAATAACCACAGGTGGTGTATTTCCACTCCTGTACTTTTTTGTCCGCTATCTTTATCGGGTTTTTATGTTTACGTCCGAATAACATCTTATTTCTCGTTCCTCGAAATTAGAATAATTGTCATTCCCGCAAAGGCGGGAATCCAGTTATTAATTCACTGGATTCCGGGTCAAGCCCGGAAAGACAGGTACTTTTAATATTTTCACTTTCCACTTTTTAACGCTTCACTTTAGGTTGCTACTTGTATGTTGCCGTTAATTATCCGTATCGGATAGACAGGTATCTTGACTGATTCATCTTCCAGGCATTGACCTGTGTTCAGATTAAAATGCTGCTTATAAATTGGCGAAGCAACCACAGGTTGGCCTTTTAGATCACCGCACAAGCCTCTCGACAAGACATTGGCATGACTGAATGGATCATGGTTATCAACAGCATAGAGTTTGCAGCTACCCGATAAACGAAATATCGCGATCTGTTTTTCGTTGACCAATACACAGACGCCAACATTGTCGATGAGATCATCAAACTGACACACCGATTCCCAGCTTTCAATCTCTGCTGTATTGCGAAGGGCGTTCATGCGGTTTCTGCATATTCCTGTTGCTCGGCTACCGTTGCCGGTCTGATTTGATCACGCTCCTGCACAAAAACGACTTTGTTATCTTTCTCGTCACTATTCACAAAATGTCTGAAGCGCTTCATCTTCTCCGGATCTTCAATGGTTGTTTTCCATTCGCATTGATAGGTATTCACGATCTTGCCCATTTCTTTTTCCAGTTCATCACAAATGCCAAGCTTGTCATTAACAATGACTTCCTTAAGATAATCCAGACCACCTTCCAAATTTTCCATCCATGTAGCGGTTCTTTGTAGTTTGTCGGCGGTGCGAATGTAAAACATATAAAAACGGTCGATGTATTTAACTAATGTTTCATCATCGAGATCAGAAGCAAACAGATCAGCATGACGTGGTTTCATACCGCCATTACCACAAACGTATAGATTCCAGCCTTTCTCGGTGGCAATGATGCCTACGTCTTTACTTTGTGCCTCGGCACATTCACGGGTACAACCGGAAACGGCCATCTTTAATTTATGTGGTGCCCGCAAACCTTTGTAACGATCCTCAAGACTAATGGCCATTCTGACGCTGTCTTGCACACCGAAACGACACCAGGTACTGCCGACACATGATTTCACTGTGCGTAATGATTTTGCATAGGCATGGCCTGATTCAAAACCGGCATCGATGAGCTCTTTCCAGATATGCGGCAATTGATCGACACGCGCACCAAATAAATCGACACGCTGCGCACCAGTGATCTTGGTATACAAATTATATTTTTTGGCAACTTCACCAAGCACGATCAATTTATCTGGTGTGATTTCACCACCGGCAACACGAGGCACGATTGAATAGGTACCGTTCTTTTGCATATTGGCAAGGAAATGGTCATTGGTATCCAGGGTAGAAGCGTGCTCATTCTTTAATACGTATTCATTCCAGCAGGAGGCAAGGATTGAAGCGACAGTAGGCTTACACACATCACAACCGTGTCCCGTTCCGTGTCGTGAAATCAACCTTTCAAAAGTGGTGATCTGCTCTGAACGAACAATCATATATAAATCTTGGCGGGTGTAAGGGAAGTGTTCGCAAATATCCGTGTTGACTTCAATACCACGTTTTTCCAGTTCACTATTTAATATCTGACCGACCATCACGGCGCACCCACCACAGGTAGTCCCGGCCTTGGTACAGGCCTTCAGATCTCCCAACACCGTAGCGCCGCCATCAACGGCGGAAATTAATTCGCCTTTACTAACATTGTTACAGGAACAGATTTGTGCGGAGTCGGGCAGGGCATCGACACCTAGACCGACCGGTGCACTTCTATCTCTTTGTGGCAGGATCAGATCATCAGGATGTTCAGGTAAATCGATTCCATTCGATGCATATTGAAATAAAGTATCGTAATCACCGGCATCACCGATCAAGACACTACCGAGTAACTTGGTGCCATCTTCACTGATAACAATCTTCTTATAAATTTCATTCGGTTCATCAGTAAAGGAGTAGGAACGGGCACCCTGTGATTTCCCGTGTGCATCACCAATACTACAGACATCAACACCCATGAGTTTTAACTTGGTGCTCATATCAGCACCAGTGAAAGCAGCATCGGTTCCAGACAGGTGATCAGCAACCACGGCAGCCATCTGGTTGCCAGGACCCACCAGACCAAAAATTTGATTATTCCATAGGGCGCATTCACCAATGGCGTAGATATCTTTATCTGAAGTCAGACATTGGTTGCTAATGGCGATACCACCACGTTGACCAATCTCCAGATCACAATCTTTTGCCAATTCATCTCGCGGACGAATACCGGCAGAGAAAACGATCATGTCGGTTTCAAGGGTTTCTTCATCAGAGAAGATCATCTTGTGTTTAAGTTTTTCACCATCCGTAATCAGAATGGTATTTTTCGAGGTATGCACAGAGACATCCAAAGCTTCAATCTTACGTTGAAGCATGTCACCACCAGCTTCATCAATCTGTACCGCCATCAAGCGCGGTGCAAATTCAACCACATGGGTTTCAAGTCCAAGACTCTTAACCGCATTGGCACATTCCAGACCTAACAGGCCACCACCTACGACAACGCCGACTTTGCCTCGTTTGCCAGCAGCAGTAATGGCTTCAAGATCTTCAATGGTGCGATAAACCAGACAGTCATCACGATCATGACCCGGCACAGGGGGGACAAAGGGATAAGAACCTGTGGCTAAAACCAGTTTGTCATAAGCAATGGTGACGCCTTGTTCAGAGATCACCTGTTTATTTTTTCGATCAATACGAGCAGCCTTATCACCAATATGTATGGAGATGTCGTTCTGCATAAAGAACTCATGGCTGACCATGGAAAGATCTTCCGCAGTTTTGCCGGAGAAGAATTCAGACAAGTGAACCCGGTCATAAGCGGGCCGTGGTTCTTCACAAAACACAGTGATATCGAAGCTGTCCCGGGCCTTGCTCTCGGTCATAGATTCGAGAAAGGCTTGTCCAACCATGCCGTTGCCAATAACAACAAGCTTTTGTTTTGTCATGAGAATATCCAGGTGTAACTAATCATGTACTCCTTAATGCAGCTTGCGTGCCATTCTGGACTATTCTTATAACTATTTGATTATATTGATAAATCTATATATTTTGGTACGGGATGGCACTCAGATTTGCCCTAATACAGGGCAGTTAATATTGCGCCGCACCATTGATGTGCAATTTTGATGGGAAGCGTTAAATGGTCAGGAATGAATTAAAGGAGCCCAGTCTATCCGGCAGGCATACGCCCGCGTAATTAACTGGTAAAGAATTGTGAATCAGATGTTGGGCAGCGCGTGGGGATTGCTATCAACAGTCAAGACCTGACTCCACCACAGTCTGTGTTTTCATTTCTTTTTCCCTTCCCCATATTGGGCACTAGCTACAGCGACTTTGCCACCGAATTGTTTGAAATGATTAAGTACAGAATCAACATATGCCTGATTTTTAAATGGGCCCTGAGGCGATGATGAACACTCAGTCCAAAGATTGAAAGACGCAATCCCCCTTAAAAACCCAAAAAAGGTCATATTCCAGCTCAGGATATCGGTTCCCATCTGTACATTTTTATCCGGATCAAGTAATGAATCACATCCCCCCTCTGCAGGCTCATCGCCCATCCATCCATGAATAATTTTTTTCGATGGGCAGGTCACCTGCATTAATCCTATGGCTCGCATACCTTTTTCATCAACGGATTTCACTGATCTTGGATTCAAACCGGATTCTTGCTGTGCGACAGCTTTTATCAGTTGCCACGGTACACCCGTCCGTTCAGCATGTTTCTTGAAAATTGCATCCAGATTTGCTGCATTCATAGTCTTGCCCCCCATTGTTGCTATACAAAAGTGTAGCAAGGGAATCCACTATATCAATTACATAACCATAATTATGGTAGCCATGAGGTCAGACTTGTTTATGTAGTTATTTCCCATGATTGCTCAAAGAGCCTGATCTGACCATACGATTCACAAAAAAATTGAAATTTTAATAGAAGTGGCTTGAATCTGGCGTGTACGACAGGAGAGTCATTTTTTAAATAAGTGCCCAGTCTATTCGGCAACGCCTCACTGGGCAAAGGTGTGTTAAGCCATCAAAGCTTTTATTGATGTCTCTGCCTTATTGGTTTTAGTTTAGGCTATTGGGGGGATTTCCGCACAGCGGGGGAATGGAAAACGAATCAAAGTGGACAGCGTCCGTATTATTAACGTCTGCTATCCAGCGAAAGCGGACGTATGCAGCAAAAGGGGTCAGATTTATTTTCATAACCAACTCTTCTTCATTAATATACTAATTAAGAATAATTGGGATCAGTGCCTGACAGCACCTTATTATTAATGAAAAAAGCCCCGCAGTTAGCGGGGCTTTATCAGATTAAAAAAACCGTCTAAATTGGTCTATTGTGCAACGACGTTGGTTGCACTGAGTCCTTTAGCACCTTGCTCGGTATCAAAGTTCACACTTTGACCTTCGGCAAGTGATTTGAACCCATCAGCGTTAATAGCGCTATGATGAACAAATACATCAGAGCTGCCGTCAGTCGGTGTTATAAATCCAAATCCTTTACTATCGTTAAACCATTTTACTGTACCTGTAGCCATTTTTGGTTACCTCTTTAAATTATTAAAAAACAATGTATTAGCATGCTGGTTGTTGTGGAATTATTACGGGAGGAGCTGCTGTTTTACACTGCGAGGAACTTCCGAGAAACGCTACAATAAATTGCTAATGGAGACACCGTATAGCAATCTGTACAGAAAGGCTATCTTTTCACAAATAAAAACGATTAACAAATCAAAGGAGTCAGTGTCGATTGATTAGCTGAACGTCCGCTTTCAGTATAAAGCGGACATCGTAGATGATAACTTAAAGGATAATAGGGGTCAGACCACGATTTTCTCTACAGTTTACGATTATAGAGTTTTGCAAACGTTTCGATGGTAATACCACACGCTTTGCAGATTTCTGATATTTCAACAAAATCCAGTTTTCTCTCACCCGTTTCATATTTTGAAACAAAGCTTTGCGGTTTCTTAATTTTCTTTGCAAGTTCTATCTGTTTTAGATTCCGATTGACACGGATCTCTTTAATCGCTTTTCTAAACGTTTCTTGTTTTTTGTCCCACAATTTATTGCTCATTGGGCTATCTCAGATACTTGAAAAATATCCCAATTTAGAATAGTATTTGATATATCCCATTATGGGATATAGTTTAGTCGTTGTACGAACAAGGATTATAAGGAACAAGAATGGATTCACAGGAAATGGAACAAAAATTCGATGCTATCTATATGGCAATATTGCATGGACACATTACCGCAGCTCGCTCTGTCTTTAGAATCTCAATTGAAATAGCAATCGATGAGAAGCTCGACCAGATTATCGATTTTCTGGAAAAAAAGGATATGTCCTGTTCAATTAGAGATATTGAAGAATTCAGATCTGATCAGATGACGTAGATAAAGGAATGGTTTAGCATAGTGAAAGCGGATAAAACCATACAAAAAAATAAGAAAAAGGATAGGAAACATCAAAGATAACTGTTTTCAATAGCAATTAAATGAGGCCGATATGAGCGAAAAAATTAATGACGCAGCTTTGAAGGCACTAAAGATTGCTTTTAGCTACATGCCCAAAGCAATAGAAGTGACCAAATATGAATATGGCGATCGCTACCAAAAAGTGCTTGAGCATATTGAAACAGTCAAAGAAACCTTACTCATCAACGATGTGGATCCCGAGGAAGTATATGGCGAGATA
>JAKZTI010000076.1:0-2585 GCA_047517145.1 Gammaproteobacteria bacterium | reverse complement strand
CACCAGGATATGTTACTTGGCATATTAGAGCTGGAAAAAGTGACTGTCGACGACATCATGGTGCCAAGGAATGAACTGATCGGGATTGATCTTGATGATTCCATTGCAGACATACTTGATCAACTGAGCCACTGCCAACATACCCGCCTAATAGTCTATCGTGAGAATATAGATAATATCGTTGGTATGCTGCACGTCAGACGTGTGTTGAGAATATTAAGCAGGAAAAAAGAATTTATTATCGATGAATTGGAAAACCTTACCATCGAACCTTACTACCTGCCTGAAGGTACCCCTTTGCATACACAGATGCTTAATTTTCAGGAACAAAAACAACGCACTGGCCTGGTCGTAGATGAATATGGCGTTTTGCAGGGGATGGTGACACTGGATGATATCCTTGAAGAAATTATTGGCGAATTTACTACCGATTTACAAACCTTTAATCAGGATATCCAGGCGCAGGAAGATGGATCCTTCTTTGTTGATGGTAGCACCACCGTTCGCGACATCAACAAACGGCTTGACTGGGAATTACCTACTGAAGGCCCAAAGACAATTAATGGCGTCATTCTCGAACATCTTGAAGATATACCAGAAGCAGGCACAAGCCTGCGTATCAATGGTTATACATTTGAGATCACGCAGATGGTGGATAATGCAGTAAAAAAAGTAAAAATTTTTCCATTGCCGGACGGTTCAAAAACAAAAGAAGATTGATCGACATGGGTCAATGCCCGCCACGATTCTGCTCCATATCCCGGATCCGATGCCATATTCAGATATGAACAAATAGACGAAATCTCAGTCGTATTCAATATTATCTGAACAACAACCAGAATGGTTATGAGCACACGTTTAATACTTTGTTTATCACTACTCGCACTGAGTGCTTGTGCCAGTCAGGTACCGATATTGATTAAACTTCCACCTAATCCCGATCCCGAATTTAACCAAGTGAAAAATAACATTGTTACATTCCAAAACCAGTATGTGCGATGGGGCGGCAAAATTATCTCGGTTGAAAACAAGGAAGATTCAACATGGATAGAAATCCTGGCAGGCCAGCTTAATCGTTACGGAAAACCCGGCTACAATACCGATTATGAAGGCCGATTTATAGCAAGAATAGACGGATTTCTGGATCCGGAGCTTTACAGTAAAGACCGTTATTTAACGATCTTTGGAATAATTGATACTGAATTTGTAAAGCGAATTGACGATCATCCTTACAGCTATCCATTAGTCAGCGCAAAAGAACATTACCTCTGGCCTGAATATCGCACTGCCCGATATCAATACCAATATTACTACCCGTATTATCACGGCTATTATTACCCATACTACAGCAGCCATTTCGGATTCCACCACCACCGTCACCACTTCAGGTTTCATGGTTATTACTAAACCTGTATTTAACCCCGAAGCTAAATGCTAAGAATTAATAGATGAGTGCCGGAGACGGCGAAGCAACGCTGTATTAAAGGAAAAGTGCCCGTCCTATTTGGACTTTACACTAACTCACGTGCTGTACTAAAAGCATCCCTGAAGTCAACATAAACTGGCTTGTCTGTTTCAAGCATTAATTTCAGAAGTGTTTGCTGTGTTTGGTATTTTATGTGACCTACCGCGAGTGCACCAATACCAACAGCACCTTTTGAAGAACTGGCGTGTGTCAGAGGCGCACCAAGATCTGTTAGATTAATGCCGCGTATACCTAGTGGTGGAACCGCATTGACATCACCGGCCACCTTCAATGAAGTGGAGTCACCAAGGACATTATCATTCAAGATCTCTACACCCGCCTTGGCAGTGCAAAACACAATATCTATATTTCTGAGCAGGAATGCCTTATCTGCATCAGAAGCCCCGATAGTTCCGCTCATGGTGGAGCCGCACGAGGCATTGTATTCATTCGCAATGCTCTGCGCATTTTCAATACTCTGGTGAGAAACCAGGGTAATGTCAGCGCCTGCGAGTGAAGCAATTACGCCGGTGGCGATGCCTACAGGTCCTGTTCCACCAAAAATAACTCCCTTACTGTCCTTTAATTCCATCCCGTGTTTGTCTTTGAGTTCTTTTTCTACACAGGCGACCAACGCAGCAGCCGTGGTAAATGCACCACTGGGATCAGCCAATACAGATATCTCAAAGGGAGGTACCATCGCCTTCTTTGCTGCCTCTAACATTTTCATTGCCAAATCCATGTCTCGTCCACCGATAAAGACCGCTGTATTTTTTACTCCCTTCGGTTCGCGAGAAAAGATTGTATCCTGCAACAGTCCATTGACTTGCCATAATTCTACGTTTGCATAGGGAATAACGACATCATAACCAGCATCAACTGCCATATTAATATCGAAAGGACTGACGTAAGCCATGGGATCTATCATATGGATAATGGAACGCTTGCTCATAAATTAACGACCTATATTTGATTAATATTTTTAAATTCTTCTACTTTATTCTTCTGTCCAGTCCAGCCAAGACTGAATGTACGATCTTACCAGATAATAAATAGCTCAGACCCCTATTTATTTAACAAAGTCCTTATATTCCTTCCACTTTTTCATGACATTTCCCAT
>JAKZTI010000075.1:0-5830 GCA_047517145.1 Gammaproteobacteria bacterium | reverse complement strand
GCATATATATTCTCTGGTGCTTTATCAAAATATTTAAAAAGTGCGGGACATAACCAACCCTCTTTATCTAATTCCTTTAAATAGTACCAATTACCTCCTTGATCTTCTCTCCTCCATTCGAATACCGCTTGGTGTCCTGGGAATGATGTTGCCGAGAACATAAGAATGAAACCATTATCCGCGTCTGGAAAATCTTTTACCATTTCTTCAATGATTTCGTCTGCTCCAGATACAAAAGGCTCTTGAATCAGATCCACTTTTTCATCATCAAATACCCACATGGTTAGGTATTTGTATGGTTGAATGATATTAATAGTATTCATAATTGTTTTAGCGCATAACTAGTTGATATGCTGTCCTTTGAAGGACGTGTTAATTTTGTTGTCTTTCAATATCCCGCCAAGGTTCTTGTCTTAGATAGCTCCATAGCCGAAGCCGGTTTTTAGCCAAGACTGAACTATATTCATTCAAGTCTTTATTCAATGTGAGCACTTTTTTTTGGGCTTCTACTGCATCCTCGAAGCGCCCTGCCTCAGCATAGGCGGCCGCAAGGCAATTAAGTCCATACACGTTGTCGTTGTTTGTTTTAAGATAGGCTTCTGCAAATCGAACGGCCTCGGCCCCATCTCGTATCGTCTCGTTGGGACTGGTAGAGAGTACCCACGCCAGACCCCACACGGCGTCTTTGTGACCCTGTTCCTCTGCCATGCGCAACCATTTGACTACTTCGCCATCATCTTGTGGGACACCTATTCCATTATAATACGCAACAGCAAATTTGAATTGTGCAGGAGCATAACCTTGCTTGGCGGCCTTGCGATACCAATTCACAGCTTCTACTTTATTCTCGGGCAAACCAACCCCTCCTTTTCCATACCCCTTGCCAAGAGCGTATTGAATTTCAGCAGCGCATCTCTCTGTCGAAATAACCGGTTGGGACTGATCGATTCCCATGACTTTTCGTAATGATAAATAAGGTTCTTCTTCATAAATGGAGCGATGTTGGGCTGATGCCTCATTCAGAAACTGGACAATCGTCTCTGGCGGACTGGTAATGTAGACATCATCACCACCGGTGCGACCAGATAATTCATGCGTTTTGATTGCTTCTTCAAACGCATCCACGTCAGGTGTCCATATAACAACATGATCCTCACAGAATGTATATTGTGCGAATAGATAAAAGTCATCATTCTCTGCACGAAGGCTCATGTAGTTATATTTAGTCCCTTCTGTCAAGATTAATGACATTCGATCCATATCCTTAAAATTGAATTTGTCATTCTCATCATCCCAAGTGACAACTATTAAATTTAATTGCCCATGCTCGTCAAAGCGTGTTTGAATGTAACCATCTTCTTGACCTTCTACACCTAACCATAAACCTTCAAATATTTCTTTATCGATGACGGTAGGGGCACTCAGGGGAGAAGTTGTATAAACTGCATCGCAACCTGGCAAAGACAACAATAGTATTGCGGCCAGCACAGACAATATAAGGGGTCTGCCCACTCTCCTTTTCATTGGCAGAAACCTTGAGGATATATACCCATAAAGAACCAAAACCAGAGGAATTATTATAAAAAAATCAGTAGTTCTCATTGTCTTCCTCCTAACGATTCAAGCTATGAGGTTGGCAGAAGAGCGCAGCGGATCTGCCAATCCTGCTTGAGCCGTTTGTTGTGTACTGCAATTCTTTAATAATGGAATTTTTGTAATTCTGCTAAAAGTCATGGTATTGGTTGCAATAAATGTACTTCCATCCACATTTACCGGAAATGGGCTGTCAGAATCACAAACAAGTTCGATTTTATTCTCAGCGGTAACAGATTCCAGGCCCCACCGTTCAGGGTCATTAATAATCGTTCCCATACGAGCATGTTTTGCCTGAGAAAACAGTTTAAAGAAACCCATGTCTCTCAGTCCGAATACATAGAACTCGCCAGATGCGAGTGACTTATCTGAAAAAGGCATTTCCGGTCCCAGATAACCATTGACAAGAATAATTGCATGATAAGAGCCCTCAGCTTTGATATCTCCGTCTGCGTATATTTTCCAATGTTTTTTCTTTACAAATGGTGTTTTAACTATCCTTTCGAGAAGTGAAAAAAACATTCCGGTTGTAAATGGGCCGAGATCACCGAATATCTGCCCTAAAACACCTTTGTAATATTTGATATAACGATTTTCAGTATAGTGAGGAATCCTTCCAAATATTTCTGCGCCGCCATAACCAATAAAATGCCTGGGAAGTTTGTTACTTGACTTACAAGCTGCTTGAAGTACATCAGCCGACAAGTAACTATCTTGGGCTAATGCCTCAGCAAATACCTGAATGGCATTCTCGATTTCATCCGGCATTTGCAGGACTTTACCGATAAGATCAGCCGAGCCCTTTCTTAAAAATCCCAAACGAATATCAGAAAGCTCTACCTTCGATTCGAGGCAACCTTCCAATACGGCTCGGAAGGTACCCGACCCCCCCGCAGATATAGCAATTCTACATCCGTGTAATAATGATTTTTTAGCTTCCTTGCGGGCAGCTTCATGGCTATCAACCTCAATAAGGTTAACGTCTTCATATCCATATTTACTAAAAAGAGGGATAATCTTCTCAACCTTTTTCCAGTCTGCGATTGAACCCGATATGGTTGTAGCGATCACATCAATTTTCGGCATATTTTTTTCCTATAATAGTCATAATGAATTGAACTGCTTCCTGGCCAATTTGTTCTATATCCGTATCTGCCTGTAGTCGGAAAACAGAATTAGATTTGCTTAAAACATCACAAACAACATGATATGCAGCTCTGAGTTTTGTTAATTTTTCAAGATTTTCGTGAGCCTGAACGTTTTCACCTCTTGAATGAATTCTTTGAAGGCTGATGGCTGGATCAATATCTAAAAATAATGTTATGTCTGGCATGTGGAGATGGTTAAGGTTTAATTTTCGCAACGCCAGTAGTTCCGGGTAATGTGAAAATATACTATTGTCTTTTGTAAACTTATCTCCTCCTGTTAAAACATCTATCGCCTTCAAGCAAACATCCTCATTAAAATATTCTTCTCGAAAGGGACATGCCCATGCGGTCATGTTTAAAAGGGGTGCACCGTCCATAAAGACCAGGTCGGGACGGTACCACCTCTCCACTTCTGATAAGAGACGATCCCGGAGGAGTAATTCGGTGACTTTGGGTATTTTGTATCGGGCGAGATTTTTTGCTTTCTTAGCTTGTTGCCCAACCCACATTCTTAAACTGTTTGTAATAAGGGGTTGTGCTCTGCTTGGCTCACCATCTTTATACATTTCGAGGTCATCACCAATAAAGCAGCACTCGCCCTGAAAGTACTTCACCAAATTTCGCGATAATGTACTTTTTCCCGAACCATCAATTCCAATTACCGATATGACCAACGGCTGATGTTTTGCAACAGGACGCCGCTGCCTTAATGCGGCTCCCTCGTCTGCCAAAATTCTTAGATGTTTGTGAAGTTTGTATGTAATTTCCCGGCTTTTGCCATGAAGGATCTGTGGGGGTGAAATAGTGATATGATTCCATAGAGGTAAAGGAAACATGACTGTTTTGGGAAATGATCTTTCAGGGCCTTCGAGATAGATAGGTACAACTGGGGTGTTTGTATTTTTGTTTACAATTAAACCTAAGCCATGGCGGAACTCCTGAATATCAGCTGTTTCTCCCCGTGTGCCTTCAGGAAATATAATGATACTGTGTTTCTGTTCAAGTCTCTCCTGAACCTCCTTAATAACAGAAATTCCCGGAGCATTTCGATTTACCCAGATCGGCTGGAAAAGAAAATTTACAGTTTTAAAAAGCCAAAATGGTTTTTCAAAATAATCTAAGGCTGCCAGAGGATGGGTACTGTTTATTTTGTTAACGGGCAGGATCAGAAAAAGAAGAAATATGTCAAAGTGGCTATTATGATTTGAAAAAATTATGAAATTGTCAAACTTAATCAGGTTTTCTCGACCGACAATATTTACACCAAACAGAAGATATAGTATCGGTCTGACAACGAAAATGTGCATCATGGTCCGAGCAAGATTCATTACAGGTCACCCCATTTCAAAAACCATCTGAGGTAGTGAAAAGCAATTGGTGCAGTAAAAAGATATAATCCTGCTGCCTTAATATATTTACCTCTTCCTGGCTGTAATCTGACAGATCGAATACCCAGGTCCTTTTCAAATTTTTGCAGGGTAAAATGGCCTATACCTGCAGCTAATGGAAGAATAATTCCTAGAGCTACTGAATGTGATGTGGGTATACCTGACCATTGAACTGAAATGATATATATGGCGGACGAGATAATTACAGATAAAGCCACTTGTAAAGATAGATGTTTTTCCGTAAGAAAATTAAAAATGAAACTGGTAATAGCGATAGTCACAATAAATAAAGTAGCCATCCTTTCGGAATAGAGAATTAGATAGCCCAAATGTCCCATGCAAAAGACATAAAAGAATAGTCCGAAATCCAAAACCCCGACTGAAAAAACAATGCCTTTTGAATTTCTCCCAAGGGCTACAAAAAAAGGCATGAGGAGAAATGAGCAAACTGGAATTGAAATTATAAAAAGGCCATACCACTCAATCTGAATAAGGTAAAACATAAAAGGGATGGTTAAATATGAAATTAAGATCCCCAGCCTGTCTTCAAGGCGTATATCCACTAGAGAAATGAATTCTCTTAAAACATAGAAAGATAAGAATGCGAGAATCCAGAGCGCAATGGTAAATGAAACCCATTCGGATATCGTCAGCACCAGAAAAAATATCCAGAGAATCTGGATTGAACCAATGAATTTAGGGCTTTCTTTGTTTAGATATAAGATGATCTTCTGAAGAAATGAGAGTAAGACAAAACATGTCAGAAGATATATTGATGGACTAGTATCTAACATACTTTCCCCCACAATCATAAAAGTCAATAAAAGGATTGGATTTTCTAACCATATCTAATCACTTCCGCACCCCGGAGAGATGACCTCATCGGCGAAGATTGAATACACAGCCATAATGGGAGATCCCACAACACACCCAATTAATGCCCCATCGACAATAACGTAAGGATCGTCAAGATCGTCACTTCAGGAGCAGCAACAAGGGCAGCAACAACGGCAGTAACAACGGCAGTAGTGATAATTATGTCACCCACTTTTTTACCCAGATTTGCAGGGGGATTTTCAGACTCTTGTTTAGCCATCTCCTCCTTATCTACATCTTCAAAATCTATTGATGATGTATCACCCCGGGAATCAAATGATTCACTTGATGTCTGATACTGCGACGCTGGCGGTTGAACAGAATTACCTGCACAACCGACAATTGTCGTTGCAATCAGGATGACAAGGAACGAATGCTTAATAGATTCATACTTCATTGTTTGCCTCCTCGCCCTGTTTTTTGACAGGCTGCTTGCACTTGTTTTTTATTTGAGCCGTTTCAATGGCTTCTACTACCCCTTTCCACTTCGCTACATCGGCCTCGTAATCACCTGTGAATTGACTAACCGGAACCAATATTAGAAATACGCCCCAGGCATCGCCCGTGGCCTTTGAATTTTGCATATCTGAATACTTAGCGAGTTCAGCCCTGGCGTCAGACATTTGTATGACCAAATGAGAGCAATCATTTTCGATATACCCCTCATGTGATATATACGATGCTTTTATATTCTCAGGTCTGCTCGCGCATCCGCTTATGAGCAAAAATAGAAGTGATGTCAGAATTATTAGTTTCTGCATGAGGAATTTCTCAATTTAGCCAATATAGATATGACCGGTACGTTGAAGCCAATTCATTTCAGCC
>JAKZTI010000074.1:0-54901 GCA_047517145.1 Gammaproteobacteria bacterium | reverse complement strand
GTGCCACAGGTGTTTGATAGGATGCGGCAACATTCAGTAGTGCTAAAGCCCTCTTAGGATCTATTTCAACGCAGCGGCCTATCAGGTACATATTCCCCAGATTGATCATGGCACCTGAGACACCTTCGTCGGCCAAACTAACGTAAAGAGGCAGTGCTTTATCACAGTCGCCTGCTCCATCTGCTGCCAATGCCACCATGAATTCCTTTTCTAGTTCCTCATCAAAAGCAAAGGCGTGTGTCGAGAGAAAGGAACTCATAAAGAAAATGCTCCCAATAAGGAGTATTGCTCTATAGAAAACTTCGGTACCGCTTGACAGTGAAATATACATATCTATGAAAGGAAGAATCGGGGAACTACCCCATTTTCTTTAGCAGTAACATTCTTTCATCTGCATCGTTTACTTTACGCATTGCATCATTAAATTCAGAGACGGTTCCGCTATGAGCCTGCAGCATCACAGTAAGTTTCTGGTTCTCTTCCTCAGAAGGGGCTTCACCTTTATCGTATTTCTGGTCAAGTGCCTGCATAAATTCGTAATAGGTATTCTTTGTCGCTGACATACGTAGATAGGCTTCCCATGCCGCCTGGGCGACGGGAGGAAGTTCGTCGTTATCAGTTGCGTCGGACATTTACTGCTTATGCTGCATCACTCTCGGCATCATATTCACCAAGTGATGCTTCACCATTACACTTCTCACGGTGTAGAAGTATTGCCTGTGCCTTTTCGACGTTTTCTTCTTTACCTTGCCAGGCTGCCAGGCAAGGTGCCTGAAGTGCGCGTCCATATGAAAAGCTCAAGGGCCATGGTAGTGGGCCATATGTTGCATTCATTGCATTCATTGCATTCAGATGTTCTGTTGCCTTCTCGGCTGATTGACCACCGGAAAGAAAGACGATGCCTGGTAGTGATGCAGGCACTGTATTCAATAAGCAATTGACGGTCAGACCGGCAACTTCATCAACATCGGCCTGTTCGGAACAATCCTTGCCTGAAACAACCATATTGACCTTTAAGATGGTGTGTTCCAGAGAGACGCTTTGCTTATACAATTCATTAAACAATGCTTTCAGCGTTGCTTCAGTAACTTCATAACAAAGTTCAACATTATGGTCTCCGTCCATTAAGACTTCTGGCTCGACCATCGGCACGATACCTGCCTCCTGACAAAGAGAGGCATAGCGTGCCAGGGCATGAACATTGGCTTCGATACAGCCCAAACTCGGGATTCCTTCACCAATGATAATGACGGCACGCCATTTAGCAAATTTGGCACCCAGTTTTTTATATTCAGACAAACGCTCGCGTAAACCATCGAGGCCTTCGGTGACTTTTTCACCAGGATGACCGGCAAGATCTTTAGCGCCTGTATCAACCTTAATTCCTGTCAAAATGCCTTGCTTTTCCAGGGCTTCTGCAAACGGTATTCCGTCTGCAGTGGACTGTCTGATAGTCTCGTCAAACAAGATCATGCCGCTGATGTATTCACTGCCACCAGGGTTGGTGATTAAAAGATCACGGTAGGCTCTACGCGAGGCTTCTGTAGATTCAGTGTTAATACTGTCTAAACGGTTTTTGATGGTCGGGAAACTCTCGTCAATAGCAAGAATACCTTTACCTGCGGCAACCATTGCCTCGGCTGTCTGGTCCAGTTCTTTTATACTCATATTCTGCCTCTGTACTATAAATTTAATTAATGTAAATTTGTTACTAGATGGTATGTTCTGTTGCTTCACCGACGCGAAGGAGCTTCATGTTGTTGGTGCCACCTCGTGCTCCACGTAGATCGCCCTTGGTAATAATGACGTAGTCACCGTCTTGCACAATATTATTGGTCACGAGTTCTTCAAGAATTTCCTTATTGGCTTCCAGTGGATCCGTATGTGTGATGTCAAATTTCATGGGATAAACACCACGGTACAAGGAAACCCTTCTGCGGGTAGATGCATGTCGTGTAAATGCGAAAATAGGGATGCCTGATTTGATACGTGACATCCACAAACAGGTGCCACCTGTTTCTGTAAGTGCGGCAATGGCCTTTGCGCCGATATGATTTGCCGCATACATGGTCGACATAGCGATTGCTTCATTAATAGATTCAAAGCGTCTGTTAATACGGTGATCTGAAACGGTTACACTTTTTTGTTTCTCTGCTTCTTCACAAATACCAGACATCGATTCAACGGCCTTGGCTGGAAAATGACCCAAACTGGTTTCGGCTGAGAGCATCACGGCATCGGCACCATCAATCACAGCATTGGCAACATCAAATACTTCAGCGCGTGTTGGAGTCTGGTGTTCAATCATGGATTCCATCATCTGTGTGGCGATGATGACGGCACGATCCATGCCTCTGGCCATCTTAGTCAGTCTTTTTTGGACAGGTGGGAGACTGGCATCCCCAATCTCAACACCAAGATCACCACGTGCAATCATAATGGCATCGGAGGCTTCGATAATAGCCTCGATGTCATCGAGTGCCTCAGCTCTTTCTATCTTGGCGATGATATGTGCTGTACTTCCAAGTTGTTTAAGTAATCCGCGTGTATGAATAATATCAGAGGCAAGGCGTGGAAAGGAAACAGCCACAAAATCAACACCTATACTCACAGCGTGTTCCAGATCACGTATGTCTTTTTCAGTTAGTGCATTTGCCGAAAGACCACCGCCCTGAAGGTTAAGGCCTTTATTATTCGAGAGTTCTCCGCCGGTGATGACTTCACAACTAACTTCGTGCTCGCCGACTTCCTTGACGCGCATAACGATACGGCCATCATCAATCAGCAGGGTGTCTCCGGCACGCACATCTCTGGGTAAGTTTTTGTAACTTACACCAACATGTTTTTCATCACCCTCCTCGATACCCAGATCGGTATCGATGACAAAATCTGCGCCTTCAACAAGCTGAACTTTGCCACCATCAAAATGCTCGATGCGGATCTTCGGGCCCTGTAGGTCTGCCATGACACCAACGGCATGTGTGTATTTTTTTGATAAGGCACGAATTTCATTCAGTCTTTTTTCATGATGTGCATGAGTCTGGTGTGAGTAGTTAAGACGGAATACATCCACCCCTACCTTGAAAAGATCTTCCAATACACCTGGTTCATCGGTTGCCGGGCCTAGTGTTGCTATTATTTTTGTTCTTCTCATTTAAACTACGATCTTATCCCCTTGGCTTGTGTGTTGTTAAATAATTTCATTGATTTTGTGAAACTAAAAAACTGTCTAGTATTCGCGTGCCCTTTCCATTGCTGCCCACGCACGCGCTGCCTCTTCCAGTATCGCAACAGCGGGTAACTTTTTGCCTTCAAGAAACTCCAGAAAAGCACCACCTCCTGTGGAGATATAGGAAATCTTGTTCGATACGCCGAATTTTGAAATGGCAGATAAGGTGTCCCCTCCGCCAGCTATAGAAAAAGCATCACTTATGGCAATACTTTCTGCCAGTGCTCTGGTTCCAGCACTAAAACGATCGAATTCGAAAACACCCAGCGGACCGTTCCAGACAATGGTTTCTGCCTGTTCTAACAAGTCTGTGAATTTCGCAATGGTTTCGGGACCAACATCCAGAATCATATCGTCATCCTCAACATGATCGATACTCTTGATAGTTGCATCAGTATGTTCACTGAATTCTTTTGCGCAAACCACATCGATCGGCAAGGGGATTTCTGCACCATTTTCCTTTGCCGCAGCCATTAATTTTTTTGCGTCTTCAACCAGATCTTCTTCGTAAAGTGATTTACCGACATTGAACCCTGCTGCATTGAGAAAGGTATTGGCAATTCCTCCACCAACAATAAGCTGGTCTACTTTTTCTGCAAGAGAAGCGAGGATAGTTAACTTGGAAGAAACCTTGGAGCCTCCAACAATGGCGACCACGGGTTTAGCCGGTTTTTTGAGTGCTTTGGATAAGGTTTTTAATTCTGTAATCAGAAGTGGTCCAGCAGCAGAGATAGGCGCATATTTGGCAACACCATGAGTAGATGCCTGTTCCCTGTGTGCAGTAGCAAAGGCATCATTGACGTAAACATTACATAAGCCCGCCATCTTTCTGGCGACATCATCTTCGTTGGCTTTTTCCCCGGTTTCAAAGCGTACATTTTCGCATAGGACTATATCTCTATTTTCCATGTCAATGCCGTCCAGCCAGTCTCTGACAAGTGGCACTTCCCTATCAAGTAGCGAAGACAAGCATTTTGCTACCGGCGCCAGGCTATATGCGTCGTCGAACTCTCCTTCCTTCGGGCGACCCAGGTGGGACATGATCATAATTTTAGCCCCGGCATCAAGCAGCTTATTGATGGTTAATAGACTGGCGTAGATTCGTGTATCGTCCTCAACCTCTCCATCCTTGAGCGGGACATTATAGTCCTCACGTATCAGTACCCGCTTTCCGCTCAGGTCCAGATCTGCAATTTTTACCAAAATAGTCATGCTGGGATGGTTACAATATTTGTCGTTTAGCTCGCGTTCATTAATGCTATGGTGGTATCCAACATGCGGTTTGAAAAGCCCCACTCGTTGTCATACCAGGCAATGACTTTTACCAGTTTACCTTCCATGATTCTGGTCTGTGTTGAATCATAGGTAGATGAAGCCGGGTCATGATTGAAATCAATCGATACCAGTGGTTTATCATTATAGGCCAATACCCCCTTCATCTCACCGTCGGCCGCCGCTTTCATTAAGGAATTGATTTCGTCGATTGTTGTTTTCCTTGCTGCAGAGAAAGATAAATCAACCACTGAAACATTGATGGTTGGTACGCGCATGGAGTAGCCATCCAGTTTGCCATTGAGTTCAGGTAACACCAGACCAACAGCCGCAGCCGCACCAGTCGTCGTCGGGATCATGGACATGGTGGCCGAACGTGCCCGACGTAAATCGCTGTGATAGACGTCGGTTAGTACCTGGTCGTTGGTGTAGGCATGAATGGTAGTCATCACACCTTGTTCAATGCCAATGCCTTCATGCAATACTTTGGCCAGCGGTGCCAGACAGTTGGTTGTACAGGAGGCATTAGAAATAACGGTATCCGATGCCTTCAACACTCCGTGGTTAACACCGTAGACAATTGTCGCATCAACATCATTACCACCTGGTGCTGAGATGATGACTTTTTTTGCGCCACCTGCAAGGTGAGCACTGGCTTTCTCCTTGTTGGTAAAGAATCCTGTTGATTCATGTACCACATCAACACCGAGTTCTCCCCAGGGCAATTTGGCTGGATCGCGTTCTGATAACACCCTGATTTTGTCGCCGTTAATGATCATGTAGTCACCATCAACAGAGACTTCCCCCGGGAATTTACCCTGGGCCGTATCATACTGGGTTAAATGTGCGTTGGTGTTGGCATCGCCGAGGTCGTTAATGGCGACGATCTGGATTTCATCCGTACGACCAGACTCATATACAGCGCGCAGGATATTTCGTCCAATACGGCCATAACCGTTAATACCAACTTTAATAGTCATCTTTAATTCTCCGTCTTCATTTATTCTTGAATAATAATTACCTAGTTACGTGTTCGTCAGGTCTTGAATCATTGCTTCCAGTTTTTCTGCAGTCAGGCCGAAGTGTTCGAAAACATCATTCGCCGGGGCAGATTCACCAAAATTATCGACCCCTAATACCTTGCCATCCAGACCGATATATTTACGCCAGTAATCAGTGACACCTGCTTCTACTGAAATGCGTTGCCGACAAGCAGGGGGCAAGACTGAATCACGATAAGATTGGTCCTGGGTATCAAACAGATCCGTGGCAGGCATGGAAACAACCCGGATCTTTTGCCCGGTTGCATTGAGTTTATTTGCAGTGATCATGGTCAGTTCAACTTCAGAGCCCGTGGCAATTATGATGACTTCAGGCTTACCTTCGCAATCCAGCAATATATAAGCACCTTTCCTGATATTTTCAATTTGCTCTGCTGAGCGAGATATATGTGCCAGTTTTTGGCGAGAAAATAGTAATGAAGATGGACCAGTGGATTTCTCAATCGCCATTTGCCAGGCTACTGCTGACTCGACGGCATCACAGGGACGCCATACGGTCATATTCGGAATCAAACGTAATGTCGATGCCTGCTCAACAGCCTGATGCGTTGGCCCATCTTCACCCAGGCCAATGGAGTCATGGGTGAAGATAAAGATATTGCGTTGTTTCATTAGTGCGGCCATACGCAACGCATTACGTGCGTAGTCCGAGAATATAAGGAAGGTCGCAGCATACGGGATGAAGCCACCATGTATGGCAATACCATTATTAATTGCACACATGGCAAATTCCCGCACGCCGTAATAGATATAATTGCCTGCCCCTGATTTTCCATCGATTCTTTTCGAGCCTGACCAGATGGTCAGATTGGAACCGGCCAGATCTGCAGAGCCACCAATAAGCTCGGGCAACAGTGGACCATACTCATTCAGCGCTTTTTGTGAGGCTTGGCGCGTAGCCATATCTTCTCCGGCTTCGGCAGTGGCCTTGATATAATCGGCAGAAGATTCTGCCCAGTTATCCGGGAGCTTACCTTCGATTCGGCGTTGAAACTCTGCGGCTTGTTCCGGATATTTTTCCTGATAAGCGCTGAACTTCTTGTTCCATTCTGCTTCCAGTTCCGCACCACGTTCTCTGGCATCCCAGCCCGCATAATATTCATCGGGAACAACGAAGGCGTCATGTTTCCAGCCCAGTGCTTCTCTGGTCAGTACAATTTCATCATCACCAAGTGGTGCACCATGACTGGATTCCTTGCCCTGTTTGTTTGGTGAGCCCCAGCCAATCACCGTGGTACAGCAAATCAGTGTCGGTTTGCTGGTTTCTGATCGAGCGTCGTTTAGCGCAGCAATGATTTGATCCGCATCATGCCCATCGACATCATGAATCACATGCCAGCCATATGCCTCGAAGCGTGCAGCTGTGTCATCGGTAAACCAGCCTGCAACATCGCCGTCAATGGATATACTGTTGCTATCATAAAATCCGATGAGCTTGCCGAGTTGCAGGGTGCCAGCCAATGAACAGGCTTCGTGCGAGATGCCTTCCATTAAGCAACCGTCACCCACAGAGAAATAGGTGTGGTGATTAACAATATTCAGATCATCGTGGTTAAATTCTGCGGCCAATGCACGTTCCGCTATGGCCATACCGACAGCATTGGCAACGCCCTGCCCCAGCGGGCCCGTCGTGGTTTCGATACCCGGGGTGTAGCCATATTCCGGGTGTCCCGGTGTCTTCGAATGTAGTTGGCGAAACTGTTTGAGATCTTCAATCGAGAGGTCGTAACCAGTCAGATGCAGCAGGGAATACAAAAGCATTGAGCCGTGACCATTAGACATGACAAATCGATCCCGGTCTGGCCAGTCTGGGTTCGCCGGGTTGTGTTGAAGAAAATCGTTCCACAACACTTCAGCCATGTCCGCCATACCCATCGGCGCACCTGGATGACCAGAATTTGCTTTTTGCACTGCATCCATACTCAATGCACGGATCGCGTTGGCAAGTTCACGCCTTGAAGGCATAAAAATCTCCTGATAGCTAGTTGATTTTAGAATGTTATCTGAGCTGCTACGGTCACTCTGTGCAGGCTTTTCCAGGCTTACATGTACTTAATTTTTGTTCTAATTATCTGTGTACTTCTGGAAGAAGTTTTCTCAAGCCGCGCATTGTCTCTCAGGCGCGGTTTTCGGGCAAGGGTAGTGGGTAAATTTGGCGCTTTTTCAGGGCTATTGGAATCTATTTGCTGATTTTTGTCTGGCTTTCAGTACAAATTTATGTCTAGATTCCTTACTCTAGGACTTCCATTTTATTGAACAGCCCAGTCCTGTTATTTGATCTTCAGGTCCTTTGCCTGAGGCAGCAACCAGTTTCATGGCTTCGAATAATTCTCTGGTCGCGTTATCTGGTGCGGCCTCGGTTCGGCTGGCATCCAGACGGCCACGGTATTGTAGTTTCAGGTCTGTGTTATAGCCGAAGAAATCCGGCGTACAGACGGCACCATAGGCTCTGGCAACATCCTGTGTTTCATCTATCAAATAAGGAAACGGGTACTGATACTGTTCAGCGATTTTTCGCATATTTTCAGGGGAATCTTCGGGGTAGTCATTAATATCGTTGGACATAATAGCAACGCTTTTTATACCGAGATGCACCAGTTCTCCTGTATCACGCGCCAGGCGTTCCTGAATGGCTTTGACATAGGGACAATGATTGCAGATGAACATCACCAGCGTGCCTTTCTCACCACGACAATCTTCCAGCGTCCAGAGTTTGCCGTCAGTATCGGTCAGGCTGAAATCAATCGCGTCTTCTCCAAAGTCACATACAGGTGATTCTGTTAAGACCATACTTGAATGAACCCTCTTGAGGTAATTAGCTAATTATATGCCGATTATAGCATCGTCAAGCGAATCGGAATCAGGTAAACTGCGCCGCTCATTTAGTTTCGTGGCATTTTTACAATTCAAAATACACGGTTAAATCTCAGGTAATAGGGTAAATGGCAAAAGATTATTTATTTACATCAGAATCTGTCTCAGAAGGTCATCCGGACAAGGTTTCTGATCAGATTTCAGACGCAATTGTTGATGCGATGATCGCGCAGGATCCTAAATCAAGGATCGCCTGTGAAACCCTTGTGACCACGGGTTTGGCAGTGATTGCCGGTGAAGTGACGACGGATGCCGACGTCGATCTGGAACCCATTGTTCGAGAGACCGTCAATGAAATCGGTTATAACGATCCCGATATCGGTTTCGATGGCCATAGTTGTGATGTCATGGTGAAACTGGACAAACAGTCAGATGACATTGCCATGGGTGTGGATGAAGGTGAAGACAAGGAACAGGGTGCCGGAGATCAGGGCCTGATGTTCGGTTTTGCATGCAATGAAACTGATACCCTGATGCCTGCCCCTATTGATTATGCACATCGATTAGTACGCAAGCAGGCCGAGGCCAGGAAAAATGGCACTTTAAGCTGGCTGCGACCAGATGCCAAAAGTCAGGTAACGTTCCGTTATGAAGATTGGCAGCCGGTAGCGATTGATGCCGTGGTTTTATCTACGCAACACACTGATGATATTAGTACAGAAGATCTGCGTGAAGCTGTGATGGAAGAAGTGATTAAACCAGTGCTACCTGAAAAGTGGTTGCATGAGAAAACTCTGTACCATATTAACCCTACTGGACGTTTTGTCATTGGTGGCCCCGCAGGGGATTGTGGCCTGACGGGTCGTAAGATTATTGTCGATACCTATGGTGGCATGGCGCGTCACGGTGGTGGTGCATTCTCTGGTAAAGATCCCTCCAAGGTGGATCGTTCTGCAGCCTATGCCGCACGTTATGTGGCAAAGAACATTGTTGCGGCGGGTTTGGCTACCAAGTGTGAAGTGCAGGTGTCTTATGCCATTGGTGTGGCTGAGCCGACTTCGATCAGCGTTGAGATTTTTGGCACAGGCACGGTCGATGAATCTAGACTGGTCGCTGCGGTGAGAGAGCATTTCGATCTTCGACCGAAAGGCATTATTAGTATGCTGGATTTGTTGCAACCGATTTATAAACCGACAGCGGCGTATGGGCATTTTGGTCGGACGGATATTGATCTTCCATGGGAGAAGGTGGATAAAGCTGACGCTTTGAAATTGGCATTGGGTTAGTTTTTTATCTTAATTTCAAATCTCACTAATTAGTACTGGTCTCATTTGGTACTTTAGTCTAATATTTTCTTTTAGTTTCAATATTATTAAAAGTTGCACTCTTTTGATTTTTGACCTCCATGGATGGAGGATTCGTATTCTAAATTTGCTTAACCATTCTTGTTCCTCCCATAACTAACGACAGTCTTTACATTAAATTACGATTTTCTACGTTTATTTACCTATGTTCGTTGCATCAAATTCCAATACAACCTATATTTAAACTGAGTATAGGAAAAAACCCCTTGGTTAAGAACATTGCAGAAAACACCATGGAAGGGGACTCCTTCGAGTCAGACATTAGGCTAAACGAACAGGCTAGTGACAAAGATAGCCAAATAAAAGTCAGGTTAGAGGCTTTGTTGCATAGTAAATATGTGATTGACCAAATTCATGATGCCATAATAGCAACTGATTTGAATGGTATTATCATTTCCTGGAACAAAGGTGCAGAACGTCAGCTCGGTTACACATCAACTGAAGTAGTGGGCCGTCCTATCTACCGTCTCTATCCTGAAGAGGGACATTATGATCTAACCACGGATGTATTAGCTATCTTAAAAGATAAAGGTAGCATTGAAATAGAAAAGACCATGATACGAAAATCCGGTGAGATTTTTCATGTGCATAATTCTCTGTCGCCCCTTGCCGATGAAACCGGAGAAATAATAGGAATCATTAGTTATTCACTGGATATCTCTGAACGGAAAAGAATTGAAAAACAGCTCAAGGAAAGTGAAGAAAGATTTGAACTGGCAGTAGCAGGCTCTAATGATGGTCTTTGGGATTGGGATATTCAATCAAATGAAGTCTACTATTCACCAAGATTTAAAGAATTATTAGGTTATACAGAAGAAGAATTTCCAAATAGTCTAGATTCTTTTAAAGGTCACCTCCATGCTGACGATGCAGATGAGGTTTGGAATGCTGTCAGTAACCATCTTGAAAATAAATCTCCCTATGATATCGAGTATCGCTTTAGAAAAAAATCGGGCGAGTACTGTTGGTATAGATCAAGAGGACAAGCAATATGGGATGATACCGGCAAAGCAACTCGAATGTCAGGTTCTGTACGAGATCTTGATGATAAAAAGAAAGCGGAGATTGAACTCACACATTATAAAGATAAGCTGGAAGAACTAGTCTGCGAACGTACTGCTGATCTGGAACAAGTACGCGCGAATCTCACAAAATCAAGTCTGTCACTGAAAGCCCTTAGTCAAAGCAACCACGCCATGATTCATGCGACAGATGAACAGAAACTTCTTGATGAGATTTGCCGAATTATTGTCGAAGTGGGAAATTACAGTATGGCCTGGGTTTGTTATCCAGTACATGATAAAAATAAATCCTTACAACCCATGGCAGTACATGGAGTTGAAAAAGATTATGTTGAGAACCTGAATTTGACATGGGCTGATGTGGAGTATGGGCAACGCCCTACTGGTGCCGCAATACGAACTGCAAATCCTGTCCTGATAACAAATACATTAAAGGATCCCCGCTTTGAATCATGGCGTGATCACGCTATTGAACTAGACATTTGCTCGATTGCGGCATTTCCACTACTGGATAAAGATAATTTAGCGTTTGGAGCGCTTACGATTTTCTCAACAGGAATAAACTATTTTGGAGATGAAGAGACCAGTCTAATGGCAGAACTCGCTGAGAATCTGACTTATGGGGTCCTGGCGTTACGTACTAGCGAAGAATTATTACAGAAAGAACGAATGGCCGTACTGGGTCAACTATTAGCAACCGTCAGTCACGAATTGCGCAACCCTTTGGGTACCATTCATACTTCTTTGTACACCATTTCGCAAAAAATCACTGGGAAGGGCCAAACGTTATTAGAAAAACAAATAGCCCGTGCTGAAAGAAATGTGGTTCGATGTGACACAATTATTGAAGAATTACTGGATTTTACTCGCTCTTCCGAGTTGCGCCTTGAAAAGACACCGCTCGATGATTGGTGCAATGAGATTCTCAATGAATATGAATTCCCCGATGATATAGAAATAGTTAAAAACTTATCATCTGGTGCAACAGTTAATATGGAAAGAGAGAAAATAAGACGTTGCCTGATCAATATCCTTAATAATGCCTGTCAGGCAATGCTTCAGACTGACATTAGTGATTTAGGAAAACCACTAAAGTTGAACATTCTAACGAACCAATCAGATAATAAGACATGGATCGAAATTAATGATACCGGACCAGGTATCGCTAAGAGTGAATTAAGCAAAATATTTGAACCGCTCTATAGCACTAAAACCTATGGCGTCGGTTTAGGACTTCCCATAGTTAAACAAATAATGGAACACCATTCTGGTGGAATATCAGTCAGTAGCAAACTAGGCGAAGGAACTAGTATTAAGTTATGGTTTCCCTAATAAATAAACACAAGGAGAAATTCTCATGAAGTCGATACGCATTTTGATAGTAGATGACGATAAAGATTTTGCTGAAAGTTTGGGAGATCTGGTTGAGTCGGAAGGCCACCAACCAATACTTGCTTATAATGGCATGGAAGCACTTAAAATATTTAAACAAAATAACGTAGATATTATTCTTGTTGATTTCAAGATGCCCGGTCTTAATGGAATCGAAACACTCTTTGAAATAAGGAAGCTAGATTCTACTGTCCCCGTTGTTATGATGACTGCTCATGCAAATAAAGAAATTATTAATGACGCAAAGCTACAGGGCGTTGTTGATACATTGGACAAACCATTTAATATTAACAAACTGATGAAGATCATTGCTGGTGTTTCTAATCTACAACATATTCTCTTATTGGATGATGACAAGGATTTTGCAGATTCTCTATCTACGGTTCTATTTGACGAAGGATACAATGTTCAAGTTGCCTATAATACTAAACAGGCTGAACATTTTATTATTAATGACAATATACAGTTACTATTACTTGATTTACGGATAAATGGAGGAACTGGAATCGATGTCTGGAACTATGCAAAAGAAAATCATCATGATGTACCAACGATTTTTATTACCGGCCATTCAGATGATTTTATGAATCAAATTGAAGAAATAATGCAAACTTCAAAAATTGAGCTTTTAAGTAAACCATTTGAACCTGATGAGTTGCTAACTAAAATAAGAAAATTAAAACTAGATTAGTAGCAATCATGATCAAAGCCGAAATTAACGTCAATGATGAACATAAAGATTATTCAGATAATCCCATTATCATCGTTGATGATGATAATGATTTTCTTGATTCTTTGAAAGAGTTACTTGAAACAAGAGGTTTCAGTGTAATTACAGCAAATGACATCTTTTCTGCTAAAAAGCTTATTGATGAATCTAGTCCAAAAGTAGCTCTAATTGATATTCGTCTGGATGATGGCAGCGGGATAGATTTATTACAAATTATCGTTGATAAAAATCCTAACATCGTCTGCGTAATGTTGACTGCTTATGCAACAATGGAGACGGCAATCAGTAGTTTGAGAATAGGCGCTTATGATTTTCTACGAAAACCGATTGGCCCTAACGATTTATTTACTGTATTGGACAGGAGTTTTGAAAAAGCTAAATTGATCGAGGATAAATTGATTGCTGAGAATTTACTCAAGGAAAGCGAACAAAAATTTTCTGATTTAGTAACAAATATACCTGGCGCTGTTTATCGATGTGAAAATAATTCTGACTGGACCATGCATTATCTTAGTCCAACTATTTACAAAATATGTGGATATCCTGCAGAAGATTTCATCGATAATAATAAAAGAACATTTACTAGCATCATTCACCCTGATGACCGAGAGATGGTGGAGCATACGGTAGCAGCAGGACTCAAAGAGCAAGAGCCCTATGTTATTGACTATAAAATAATTCATAAGGATTCGACTATTAAGTGGGTTTATGAAAAAGGACAAGGAATATTTAATGAAAATGATGAACTGGTATATCTGGATGGTGCTATTTTTGATAATACAGAGTCACATGAGTTATCAGAAAAACTATCTTTTCAAGCGAGTCATGATGCATTAACCGGACTGGTAAACCGTAGAGAATTTGAGAGTCGTCTGAAAAGAATTTTATTAAGTTCAAGGAAAAATATTACAGAGCACGCTTTGCTATATTTAGATCTGGATCAGTTTAAAATAGTTAATGATTCATGTGGCCATGTTGCAGGCGATGAATTATTGCGCCAAGTAGCCTTATTATTGGCAAAAGTCGTTAGAAAAAGAGATACCGTGGCAAGACTGGGCGGGGATGAATTTGGTGTCCTCATGGAACATTGTTCGCTGAAACAAGCAAAACGGGTTGCTGGAAAATTAAAAAAAGCAGTTGATCAATTTAGATTCCTATGGGAAGAAAAACAATTTAATGTTGGTGTAAGTATCGGATTAGTCACTATTGATGAAACATCTGGTGATATCATAAATTTGCTTAAAAATGCCGACGCGGCTTGCTATGCAGCGAAGGACCAAGGTGGAAACCGTATTCATGTATACAAAGTTAATGATGAACAGCTTGCAAAACAATTTGGCGAGATGCAATGGATTACCATCATAAATCGAGCGCTTGATGAAGATTTGTTTTTCCTGGTATATCAACCAGTAATACCTCTCAAAAAATCTAAATCCAAAACTAAACATAGACGCTGCGAACTGCTACTCCGATTACAACTAGACGATGAAGTTATACTTCCCAATGATTTTTTGCCATCGGCAGAGAGATATGGGCTTGCGACAAAAATTGATCAATGGGTCATTAATACTGCATATATTTATTTTAATGAAAATAAGAAGCTCCTGAAGAACACAAAAGAAATTGCGATTAATATATCAGGTCAATCAATCAGCGATGATAATTTTCTTGATTTTGTATTAAATGCCTTTAAAAAACATAAAATTCCACAACATAAAATATGTTTTGAAATAACCGAAACTGCAGCAATAGCCAACCTTGCTAAGGCTAATATATTTATTGACACCCTGAAGGAAGGGGGATGTAAATTCGCTTTGGATGATTTTGGAAGTGGCCTTTCATCCTTTGCATACTTAAAAACATTACATATTGATTATTTGAAAATTGATGGTTTTTTTGTCAAGGATATTGGTGATGACCCAATTGATTTTGCAATGGTTAAATCAATTAATGACATTGGACATGAAATGGGACTGCTAACGATCGCAGAATTTGTTGAGAATAAAAAAATACTAGATAAATTGAACAAGATAGGCGTAGATTTTGTTCAGGGGTTTCATTTCGGGAAAGTCCAGGTTTTAATTGGAACAGATGAATTCAAATGAAATAAAAAAACGTATTTAAAAGAGTTTGATTGATGACGATTTTTTTCATTAATATATTCCCATCGTCAAGATAGACGAACTGCACGACAGCATTCTACCGTGGATGAAATACAAGGTTTATTGCGAGTGAAGGAAAGACAGGAAACTAAGCGAATGGTAAAGACTACTGTATCACTGTTTAGTGTCTATTAATTTTGTTATAGAAGGTCAACAACTACTTGATTCTCAGAGATACAGCGCTATAATTCCCAGCCCTTGTTGAGTCTCTGACCCTTCAAGTGATTGAATTACAACGTGCCATGCCTTAAAGATTATTCATGGTACAACTATATCCTGAGGAGCACTGCGACGGCCAGAAGTAATATTTGTAGGCCGCCAGGCTTGGGAGATAGCATTTTCAAACGGTGCTCGCTTGATTTGGAGGAAAACCAGATGAGCGTAGCCGCTTCCAATGTATTTTCTGATTATTTTGTTGCTGATCTATCTCTGGCCGAATGGGGTCATAAAGAAATTCGTATTGCTGAAACCGAGATGCCAGGTCTGGTATCGATTCGACAGGAATTTGCCGACACTCAACCTTTAAAAGGCGCGCGTATTGCCGGGTCTTTGCATATGACCATTCAAACCGCCGTGCTCATTGAGACTCTGGTGGCACTGGGCGCAGAGGTGCGGTGGGTCTCATGTAATATCTTTTCTACACAGGATCACGCGGCAGCGGCCATTGCTGATCAAGAAATCCCGGTCTTCGCTGTTAAAGGCGAAACGCTGGAAGAATATTGGGATTACACCCACCGCATGATGTTATGGGGTGATGGTGGAACACCCAATATGATCCTGGATGATGGTGGTGATGCGACCATGTTATTGATCCTTGGCACCAAGGCTGAAAAGGATATTTCAGTCCTTGATAACCCGGGTTCTGAAGAAGAAACGGTGATGTATGCAGCCATCAAGAACAAATTGGCTGAGGACGGAGATTTTTATTCACGCACGTTGGCAAACATACAGGGTGTGACAGAAGAAACCACCACTGGTGTTCAGCGTTTATATCAAATGGTAAAGAATAATGAGTTGCCTTTTCCCGCTATTAACGTCAATGACTCGGTGACTAAGTCCAAGTTTGATAATTTATATGGTTGTCGTGAATCTCTGGTCGACGGTATCAAGCGTGCAACCGATGTCATGATTGCCGGCAAGGTTACTCTGGTGCTGGGTTATGGTGATGTTGGCAAGGGCTGTGCACAGTCACTTCGTGGTTTGGGTGCTACTGTCTGGGTCACAGAAATTGATCCAATCTGTGCACTGCAGGCATCTATGGAGGGTTATCGCGTGGTACGTATGGATGAAGTATGTGATCAGGTTGATATCTTTGTCACAACAACGGGTAACTTTGGTGTGATTCAACATGACCATATGGTCAGGATGAAGAACGAAGCCATCGTTTGTAATATTGGTCATTTTGACAATGAGATAGAAGTGGCCAGCCTGGAAAAATACGAATGGGTTGAGATTAAACCACAGGTTGATCATGTAATTTTCCCTGATGGTAAACGCATTATTCTGTTGGCCAAAGGTCGCCTGGTAAACCTGGGTTGTGCTACCGGTCATCCAAGTTTCGTGATGTCCAATTCTTTCACCAATCAGGTACTGGCGCAGATAGAACTGTTCACCAAAAGTGGCGAGTACGGAAAAGATGTTTATGTGTTACCAAAACATCTTGATGAAAAGGTTGCCAGATTACATCTGGATCGCATCGGTGCGAAGTTGACACAGTTGAGCGAGGAACAGGCTGATTACATTAATGTTACGGTCGATGGGCCATACAAACCAGAACATTACAGGTATTAGAAATTATCTAATTTTTAGATAAAGGTTGATATATTAATTATGGAATCACAAAAAAATTTCACGAAGAAATTCAGTTTTGAATTTTTTCCACCGAAGACGCCTGAAGCGGTGGGGAAGCTGCAGACGACCCAGGAACGTTTGGCTGAGCTTAAACCTGATTTCTTTTCAGTGACTTTTGGTGCAGGGGGCAGTACGCGCGAGCGTACCTTTGAGACGGTCATGGATATCTATCACAAAACAGGTATCGATGGTGTGCCGCATATTTCCTGCATTGGTAGTACTATGGAAGAGATTCAAGACGTCCTTAATACTTATATGGACGAGGGGATCAAAAAAGTCGTGGCCTTGCGCGGAGACTTACCTTCTGGCTCGATCGGTACGGGATCTCTGCGCTATGCGAGTGAGTTGGTAGAATTAATCCGCAGGGAGACCGGCGATCATTTTCATATTGAAGTTGCGGCTTATCCCGAATTTCATCCTCAGGCTCTAAGCGCACAAAAAGATATTGAGAATTTCAAACGTAAGATTGATGCAGGGGCGAATGCCGCAATCACCCAATATTTTTATAATCCGGATGCCTATTATAGGTATATCGACAGTTGTGAGAAATTAGGGATTGATATTCCGATAGTGCCAGGTGTCATGCCAATTGTGACATGCACGCAGTTATGTAGGTTTTCTGATGCTTGTGGCGCCGAAATTCCGCGCTGGATATTGAAGCGGCTGCAGGAGTTTGGCGATGACAGGAAAGCTATTCGCGAATTTGGAATCGACGTGACTACAGAGCTGTGTGATCACTTGCTATCGAAAGGTGCCCCAGGGATTCATTTCTATACTATGAATCAATCTACTGCAGTGGAGACAATCTGGAACAATCTGAACCTGGGTGATTGTAGATCGTAATCAGACCGAAAGAGAAAGATAAAAACGTGCTTGTTCTGGGCGTACAGGCTTGCTCAAAAGGGGTCAAGCATGTATGTTCAACCTTTCTCGAATCCCGCAGAGGGAGACGTCTTGGCGAAAACAAACATTGCTCACCTAGATCAAGATAAAAGGGTAGATCGGGTCAAAAAGGACAAACCTGCGTTACTCCTTGTTGATGATGATCCACTGATCGCCGAACCTCTGGCACTTGTGCTTGAGGAAGATTTTCAGGTCACTGTTGCTGAAAGTCGTGCGCAAGCAAACTCACTTTTGCAAAAAATGGACAAGGTTCCTTCTCTGGCTCTGGTCGATCTGGGACTATCTCCTGTGCAACATTTGCCAGATGAAGGTTTTGCCTTAATCGATGAATTACTGGCCTTCAATTACAACATAAAAATTCTTGTGCTCTCCGGTCAAAGTGAAAAGGCCAACATTCGGCATGCACTGACACTTGGGGCCGTCGATTTTGTGCCCAAACCCTGTGATGTAAAATTATTACAGGCAAGGCTGAACCATCAGATGATGATGCTTGAAGCAGAATTAGCTGAAGATGAACAGAGTCAAAGTGATAGCAGTCTACTTGGCGAAAGTCCTGCGATAACCACATTACACCAGTTGATTGATCAATTTTCTGATACGCCTTTCCCGGTTTTAATTGAAGGTGAATCAGGCAGTGGTAAAGAACTGGTTGCACAATATACGCATAATAAAAGTGCTCGATCCGAAGCACCTTTCCTGATCATCAATTGCGCGGCATTCACTGCCGAATTACTGGAAGCACAGTTGTTTGGCCATGCAAAAGGTGCTTTCACAGGCGCGACCACAACTCGAACAGGATTTTTTGAAGATGCTGGAGAGGGCAGTTTGTTTCTGGATGAGATTGGTGAGTTACCGCTTAATCTTCAAGCAAAACTTTTAAGAGTGCTGGAGAATGGTGAATATTATCGGCTGGGAGAGACCAGCACACGGGTTTCCAAAGCGAGAATTATTGCTGCGACCAACAAAGACCTGAAACAGGCTGTTCGTGCTGGAGAGTTTCGGCAGGATTTATATCATCGGATCAGCGTCCTGACTGTACACGTACCGCCCTTGAACGAAAGAGAAGGTGATTGTTTGCTGTTACTAAATCATTTTCGTGAGCTTTATTCCACTGGTGCGGATTTATTCTCCCTGACACCAGATGCTGAGAAGTTACTAATGGAATACTCATTTCCCGGGAATGTCAGGGAATTACGCAATATCGTCATTCGATTGGGTGCCAAGTACTCCAGGAAAAAAGTCAGTGCCGACCAGTTACAGGCTGAGCTAGAAACAAATATTCTGATTCCACCCAGTGATGATACGGATAATGAGTTCTCGCGAATCGAAAAGGCATTATCAAGCGGCACTTTTCAACTGGATACTGTGCTGCACGAACGTGAAAAGAGATATGTCCTGGGTGCCATGCGTCTAAGCGGCGGCAGCCTGAGCAAGGCTGCGCGATTACTTGGATTAAATCGCACGACACTTTATAGCAGGATGCAGCGCCTGGGCATTGATGTGGAGACAACATAACTAATGTACTACGAATACTTTGGGCTAAAACAACCGCCTTTTAAAATTACGCCAGACACCAGTCTGTTCTTCCCGGGTGGAAATCGTGGTGCTGTACTTGAGGCACTCATTTATGCCATCACAGAAGGTGAAGGTATCGTCAAAGTCGTGGGAGAAGTTGGTAGTGGAAAAACCATGCTGTGCAGGATGCTAGAAGTTGAGTTGCCCGAAAATGTTGAGGTTGTCTATCTCGCCAATCCCAGTTTATCTCCTGAGAACATACTGCACGCGATCGCCTTTGAGTTGAAGCTGAATGTCACCGAAACGGACAATCGCCTGAAGGTGATGAACGAGTTGCAAAATTATTTGCTCGACAGGCATGCAGATAATCGACAGATTGTTGTGTTTGTCGAAGAGGCTCAGGGGATGCCCATTGCTACGCTTGAGGAAATTCGATTGCTCAGCAATCTGGAGACCACGCAAAATAAATTGTTACAGATTGTGCTGTTTGGCCAGCCCGAACTTGACGAGAAGATTGCGACACGCGAGATCAGGCAGTTAAAGGAACGAATTACCTATAGTTTTCTATTAGCACCTTTCAAGATAGATGAGGTCAGGGATTATCTGAATTCCCGGATGCGGATTTGCGGTTATCGTTCGGAGGATGTTTTCTCACCCTCCGCAGTTCGTGCCATTTCAAAGCATTCAAAAGGTCTGATAAGGCGCATCAATATCCTGGCGGACAAGGCTTTGATTGCTGCCTATGCCGGGAATACGCACAAGGTAATATCAAGCCATGTAAAGGCTGCTGCGCGCGATAGCGAATTTCACAAACGCAGAACATCTCTGACACCGGTTATGGTCTCCATGGTCGTCTTGATATTTCTTGTACTGACGGCGGGGTTCTTATTTCCTGCAAAAATCAATCAGGGAATACAGACAATACAAAAGTCATTAGATACCCATGCAAAGACAACAAATGCCCAGGTTACAGAGGCATCTGTCTCTACTGAAGATCAGACCCTGGCCGAGGTCTCTGGACTGGAGCAGACTGATGACCTTGAAGTGATAGAAAGTAGTGCTGAGGAAGAGCAAGTCGAAACAAAATATTTACCTCAGCATGATGAAGTATTTGTGTTCTCGGAAATAGTGGAGCCTGAGCAACTGGTATCCGGACAAGAGAATGTTACGAGCAATGAAGATAGTAGATTGACGGACCTGGGTGCATTGATTAAAGATAAAAAGATTACATCTCCTTCTGACCTGGATGCCTTGTTTGAGGATGATAAATTAAAAGAAACCTCCTATATATCAGAAAAGGAAGATGTATCATTGGTGTTGCCTGAACCAATCGCCATTGGCATGAGTGAATCCGAGTTTGAGCGTTTTAAGCAACAGTTGCTGGAGATTCCACCTGAATTTAAATCAGGGGGAAGTTCCGGGGTGATATGCGAAAAATGTTCATCCATTATATACAGGCCTATTTTATAGGTTTACGAAGAAGTCTGGTTCCAGAATGATTCTGTAAAAACCATGAAATATTAAGTGCTTATAGCAATATTATGATTTTTTAGTTTATACTATGAAGGAGTTTAACCCTTTACTGTGATCGTGGACAATATATTATGAAGAAACTCATATTAATCAGCAGCTTAGCTCAGATATTATTTCTAACCGCTTGTTCAGAAATCGAACCTAAGCCATTTGTTCCCTCACCCGGGCACATCAGTGAAGAGACTCAAGCTGCAGGTGATATCCCTGAACTGGTGACGCAGGTACCCGTATTGCTGGCACCCGCACCCGCAGTCGAACTCGAAAAATATACTGTTGTTGTCAATGAAGTGCCCGTTAAAGAACTGTTGTTTGCACTGGCTCGGGATGCCCAGGTTAATGTTGATATTGATCCTACGATTGAAGGTGTGGTGACGATTAATGCCATTGATCAGACCTTTCCCCAGATCCTTGATCGTATCGCGCGGCAGGTAAATTTAAGGTATGAATTTAACGGGGAAAATCTGTTTATCCAGCCGGATGTGCCTTATCTGAGGACCTACACAATCGATTACGTCAATATGTCGCGTGACACCGTTAGTACTAATACGGTAGCTACCCAGATTTCCTCTACCAGTGGGGGAGGGGAAGACTCCGGTGGGGGAGGCAATAATTCCACCACAGACGTTACTAGTATCTCGAATCACCATTTCTGGGAAACACTGATGTTGAATATCTCCGCGATCCTAGGAGAGGAAGCAGGTGGTGAGTATACAGTCATTCCCAATCCGGAAGCAGGCATCGTCACCGTGCGGGCAACGGCAGCGCAACATCAGCAGATACAGGAATTCATCGACCAGACCCAAAAAAGTGTTCTACGGCAGGCGCTGATTCGGGTGACCATCGCCGAGGTGCAATTAAGTGATAAATATCAGGCGGGGATTGACTGGTCAATCTTACAATCGGTAACCAAGGCAGGTATCAATATTATCTCGACGACCCTTACAGGGGTGCCCGTCGGGACCCTTAGCGATTTCATTATTGAGTATCAGGATCCCAATACCAACAGGGACAATAAGTTTGAGGCGACGGTCAGTCTGCTGGATGAATTTGGTAATGTGAGGATCATGTCCAGCCCACAGATCATGGTATTGAATAACCAGACAGCGACTCTCAAGGTTGTCGAAAATATTGTCTATTTTGAGATTGAAGCAGATACTACGATTGGCGCATTAGGAGGTTCAGTGACGACAGTAGATACCACTGCAGCAACTGTACCAGTTGGCATCGTCATGTCGGTGACCCCTCAGATTTCCGCGAATGGAACAATTTCCCTGAATGTCAGACCGACTATCTCGCGAGTCACTGAGTTTGTTAATGACCCTAATCCTTCTATCCCGGCGGGCCAAACGAATCCGGTACCACAGATTGAAGTTAGAGAAATTGAATCCATGTTGAGACTGAGCGATGGACAGATTGGTGTGTTAGGCGGCTTGATGCAGGATGTCTCTGCGGATAGCGTCGATGGGTTGCCAGGTGTTTCTGCTGTGCCGGGGGCAGGTGCTGCTTTCAAAACGACAACCAAGGACTACGAAAAAACGGAGCTGGTCATCTTTATACAGCCGACCATTATTCAGGACCCCAGTCTGGCTGGTGACCTGAGTGATTATCGACAGTACCTCAATCCTTCCCGAGAATCATTATTGCCACCTCAAGGAACATTGCCACTAGAAGGATCGGGGGCAAGGTAAATGAGCCTGTTGATGGACGCCTTGAAAAAGGCGGAACAGGATAAAAAAGCGGCGGCAAAACGTCTAAAAGAAGCGCAAGACAACTTGCCCCAGGATAAATTGTCTCAGCAAGATAGTCAGGCTGACGATGTGGCTATACAAGAATTGAGCATGGAAGATCATTCAATTGATCTTGATCAGAACGATGAAGAGCTGGTACCGCCTGTCGAAAATCAGGATGAGCTGGATATTACCAGCCAGCTGGAAGATTTATCACTTTCGCCCAATACAGACCAGCAGCCAATTGCTGAAAGCAAGGAAAGTGATGATCCATCAAGACAGGATCTGTCACACGCCGAGACGTCAACAACAGATTCATCATCTGTTGAGGAAAAAGAGCAGCTTGCAATGGCCGATAAGCCAGAACTGGAACTGGAAATCGGTGAAATTACTGTCTCTGAAGGCACATCAGTGCAGGATGAAACTGTTGAAACCTCAACGGGCGATGCAGAGGATACGGTTCAGGCAGAGCAGCCAATTTATTCTGAGACTATATCAGATGCTGCAGATGAATATTTCAGTTCAACAGTTTCTGTTGCGCAATTAGCAGAGGACATAGGTGCTGATAGCCCGACTCCGGTTGCTGCACAGACGGTGTTTACGGCAACTTCCAGAAGCACTAGCAACCAGATCTTTCAATGGGGTGTCTTTGCCATTCTGTGTCTTGTTATTGCAGTTTCCTTGTCTTTCTTTGTGTTTAACTACACTGTTCCAGTTGAACGATCGATTAAATCCCCATTAGTTGCCAGGGATATTGAAACACAATCCGAGCCAGTGCCAGCAATTGAGATACCAGAAGATTTAGTATTTGCTGCAGAGGTTGATAGCAGGTTGTTTACAGGTGAGATTACCGATGTCATTGAGAAAGAGAATGTCACCGTTGTTGAAGGCCAGGAAACACCTGCAGATGAAAGTGTTGCTATCAATGAACCTGTGCAAGAGGTGATAACAGAGGCTTCTGTTAGTGCAGCAGATGAGGCCGAGGAAAAAATCTGGTATCCGTCAGACGATATTTCTTTTGAAGAAAATGCTACCAGAGATGAGCTTGTTGAAGAGCTTGCCTTGTCCTTGCCAGAAAAAATAACACCTGAACCAGAATTAATTAAAATCAGTCGTAGTAAATCAGTTGATAAGAGCAGTGTGTTAGTAAACAAAGCCTATGAGGGATATCTCGCAGGTAATTTTGACTCTGCTGAAAAAAATTATCTTATTGTTTTAAATAATTTACCTGAAAATCGTGATGCGTTACTGGGACTGGCAGCGGTATCATTACATAGAGGCGATGTTCGCCAGGCCTATATCAATTATCTTGAAGTCCTAAGATTATATCCCGGGGATATTGTTGCAGAAGCAGCACTAATAAACTTTAAGGACAATCGAGACCATTCAAGAAGTGAAAGTATCCTTAAGACTTTTCTGCAGAGTGAGCCTGATAATTCTTTTCTACATTATTCCCTGGCTCGTCTTTATGCTGCACAGACCCGCTGGCCTGAGGCGCAACAATCATTTTTTGATGCGCACAGAATAGAATCTTCAAATGCTGATTATGCCTTTAATCTGGCTGTCAGCCTTGAGCATGTTGGTCAAAAGAAATCAGCTATTGATTATTATAATGTAGCACTGGATCTGGCAGATAATTCTGCAGTAAGTTTTGACAGCGCCGTGGTTATTTCCCGCATCAACACATTGTCAAATCAGGCCGATTTGCAGTAGTGACTGGCACACATAAGAAAGCGCTTCGTATAGGCGAGATCCTCGTCAAACAGGGGGTTACAACTTCCGATCAGATAGATATTGCACTAACTGAGCAAAAAAGTAGCGGTGATCTGATAGGGAAAATTCTGGTGCGCCTTGGGTTTGCAACAGAAGCAATCATTCGTGATGTCATTGGTGGTGCGATTGGCCAGGAAAGTGTCGATCTCGATCGTGCTATTCCAGATAGTGATGCAATCAATTTGATCTCGAAAGATATGGCACGGCAACTGCGCATATTGCCACTCACTTTTGAACGTAATACCAATCAGTTGACCATTGCAATGACAGATCCGTTTAACGTTGTTTTAACAGATAAAATAAGCGTTCATGTTGGGCAAGATATTGAAATTATGCCATTACTTGCCGGCGAAGCTGAAATAGAAAAAGCCATTGACGTGTTTTACGGATTCGAACTATCTGTTGATGGCATTTTAAATGAAATCGAGACAGGCGAAATTGATTATCAAAGTATGGACACAGCTAGTGATGAATATAGTCAGCCTGTGGTACGTCTGGTGAATGCTTTATTAACGGATGCAGTAAAACGTGGTGCTTCAGATTTACATTTTGAACCAGAGGAAGGGTTTCTCAGGTTTCGCTATCGCATTGATGGCGTGCTGAGACAAATCCGCAGTTTACACAAGAGCTATTGGTCAGCAATTGCTGTTCGAGTGAAGGTTATGGCTGGTATGGATATCGCAGAAGTTCGTGCTCCGCAAGATGGTCGCATTTCCCTGACTTTTTCAGGACGGCAGGTTGATTTTCGCGTATCGACGTTACCAACAGTTCATGGTGAAAATATCGTATTACGTATCCTTGACAGGCAGAAGGGGATTGTTGGTCTGGATGAGCTGGGGCTACGAGAAGATGCCATGGAGGCTTTAAGATTAATGGTAGCAAGACCTGAAGGGATCATCCTGGTGACTGGCCCTACCGGTAGTGGTAAGACAACAACACTCTATTCGATATTGAATTATCTTAATACCGAGTCAGTAAACATTATGACGCTTGAAGACCCGGTGGAATATCCAACCAACCTGATACGCCAAACATCAATCAGCGAAACAGCCAGACTTGATTTTGCCAGCGGGATTCGATCTCTGATGCGTCAGGATCCGGATATTACTCTGGTGGGTGAAATACGTGATGAAGATACGGCAAGTATGGCATTACGTGCGGCAATGACTGGTTATCAGGTTTTTTCAACGCTGCATACAAATTCTGCAATAGGCGCCATTCCAAGACTATTAGATATTGGTGTAAAAGCGGAAATTCTTGCTGGCAATTTGATAGGCATTGTTGCCCAACGTCTGGCGAGAAAATTATGTGAGAAATGCCGCGAATCCTATGTCTTGGGAAGTCTGGAAAGAAACTTACTCGGGTTGAAAGCCACTGATAGAGAACAGTCAATCTATAAAGCGAAAGGCTGTCAGGCCTGCGATAATATGGGCTATAAAGGGCGGTTGGCCCTGGTAGAGATTTTGACATTTGATAATGAGATGGATGAAGTACTTGCCAAGAAGGGCAGTCAAAGTGATTTACTACGAACTGCTTTGTCCAAGGGCTTTAAACCATTAATCGAAGTCGGGACTGACCGTGTTCTTGATGGTTCTTCCAGTCTTGAAGAAATTTCCAGAGTGGTAGATCTTTCCATAAGATTAAAACAGTCTTGATGAATTCATGAATGTCTTTAAATACAAAGCAGTTGATGGTGCAGGTAGAGTCAACGCTGGCAAGATGGATGCGGCAAATATTGCTGATCTGGAAATGCGGCTGCAGAAGATGGATCTTGATCTTGTTAAGTGCAAGGATTTAGGTGCAACAGGGCCAAGAGGCAGTGCTAGTGGCATCAAGAGAAGAGATCTGATTACTTTTTGTTTTCATCTGGAACAAACATCAAAGGCTGGTGTGCCAATCCTGGAGAGTCTGGAAGATCTCAGGGATAGTGCCGAAAATCCAAGAATGCGGGAAATTCTATCAGCAATGTATGAATCGATTGAAGGTGGTAAAACACTATCTGCTGCCATGAGTGACTATCCCAAGGTTTTTTCCAAAGTGTTTTCTAGCCTGGTTAAGGCAGGCGAAGAATCTGGTGAAATCAGCAAGATATTTTTTGAATTAGAAGAGAACCTTAAATGGCAGGATGAGCAGGCAGCAATGACCAGAAAGCTGCTTATGTATCCACTCTTTGTTGGAAGTGTTGTCATCGGGGTAATATTTTTTCTGATGATTTATCTGGTTCCGGAATTATTAAGCTTTATTCGCAACATGGGACAGGAGGTTCCTGGCCACACCAAGGCACTCATTTTTGTCTCGAATATATTTGTTAATTATTGGTACCTGATAGCTGGAATACCGGCAATTATCGCAATAGGAATATCTATTGGTGTAAAAACCAATCCGAAGATTCATTATCAGGTAGATTTACTTAAGCTCAAGATTCCATTAGTGGGACCGATACTCAGAAAAATAATATTGGCGCGACTCGCGGGCTTTTTTGCCATAATGTATGCGTCAGGTATCACTATTCTTGATTGCATCGAGACAGGTGAACAGATTGTTGGGAACAAGGCGATGGAGGAAGCAGTGCATCAGGTCGGTGTCAATATTTCTGATGGCGCAACATTAAGTAGTAGTTTTGAATCTGCCAAATTGTTTCCGCCATTAGTGCTAAGGATGTTACGTGTGGGTGAAAGCACTGGTGCGCTGGAGGTTGCACTACAGAATATTAACTATTTTTATACCCGAGATGTGAAAGAATCGATTGAGCGTTTACAAACAATGATCGAACCGGGAATGACTGTGATTCTTGGAGGAATTATTGCCTGGGTTATGTTTTCTGTTCTAGGTCCAATATATGATCTCATCACTAAAATCAAAATTTAAATCTTCTACAAGAAGAGCATTACTTATTGGCGTAGACAAGCTGGCCGTTTATCACTGGGCAAATGATAACCTCGGTAGTTCATACCTATTTGATGCATCAGCAGAAGGTTTTGAATTTTTTGGCCGTTACCTGAGCGAAGTTCAGAAAGATCCCGTTTATGTGTTGCTGGATACGGCTGCAGAAGAATATCGACTGGATACAATACCTCATGTCTTCGGGGCAGATCGACGGGCACTCATAGAAAGAAAGCAGGACCGCGCTTTTCGAGGGACACCATATCTGCATACAGATTTTCAGGGAAGAGAAAAATCAGGCCGGCGCGATGACATTATCATGCTTTCTGCAATTACTAACCCGGAGGTGATTCAACCCTGGCTGAAAATACTGGAACAGCATAAAATTCCAGTCGCAGGGGTGATATCAGTTCCATTACTACTGCAGGAAAGCAAATATATTATCCCCGACATGGCTGGTAATACACTTGTCTTCTGTTTGCAAAGTATCAGTGGTTTGCGTCAATCTTTTTTCCGGGACAAGTTAGTTAAGTTTAGTCGCCTGGTAAAAGTCCCACGTTATGGTACAGAATCCTACGTACCTATGCTGACGGAGGAACTGGTAAAGGTCAGGCGTTATATCGATAGTGCGCATTTTATTGATAAAGACAAGCCTCTGGATATTTACTTTTTTGGTGATCAGGAGCTATTGGCTGAATTAGGCAAGACACATATCAATTCTGCGATGATTCGCTACCATTTTTTTGACACTGGTGAGCTGGCCAATAAATGTGGTTTCGTTGAACAGATAAAGACACCTTTCAGTGATAAGTATTTTACTTATCAACTATTGAAGCATAAGTGCAAAAATTATTACGCGGTGAGTAAAGAGACGCGTTATTTTCAGATGCGGCAGATAAACACGTCACTTCGGGTCGCCAGTTTTATATTCATGATTTCAGGCATTATTTGGGGAGGTTTGAATGTACTTGAAGGTTTTACCTACAGGCAACAATATAGAGCTGATGCAAAGAAAGCAGATTTTTATACCGTCAGGTATGAAGTTGCACGGGAAAGAATATCTGCTTTACCTGTTGAACCCGCTGATCTGACAACCGTTGTTGAGTCAAAGAAAATTCTGAATACACATAAAGCTGATCCTGTTGATATGTTCAAGGTAATCAGTAAAGGTCTGGAAGTATTTCCCGAGATACAAATCAGCCAGATACAGTGGGCAGCAAATACAAATCCAAACCTTAATGTTGGTGGTGGAAATCCTGGTAGTGTTATTGATGACAGGGATCAGGCCATGCTTGGCTTAAGCAATATTAGCGATACTGAAACAGCTTATATCTATTACCAGATTGCAATTTTTAATGCCTACATCGATGATTTTGATGGTGACTACAGGAAAGTGCTTGATACGATCGATCGATTTTCTGAGTCTATAAGGCAGCTGGATTCAGTGCATGATGTCAGTGTTGTTAGCTTGCCGCTGGACATCGGTTCGGATGCAAGCTTGCAGGGTTCTGCAAGGGAAAGTGCAGGTAAATCCAATTTCTCTGTAAGAGTGGTATTGGGGGTGAAAGATGACGCGTGACGAACTTGATTGGCCTGTGATTAAATTTTCCACCATAACTTTTGTTATTATTGTACTGGTAAGTATTACTTTGATCGGTGGCAGCTGGGCATTCAAGGAAAAAATGTTGAGCGAACACAAAAAAAACAAGGTGCGGTTTACCACCATTAGCCAGAAATATCTTGCCGTCGATGAAGATGAGAAAATTATCAGGCAGCATTACCCTGAATTCATTGCCTTATATAAAAAAGGTATTGTTGGGCGAGAACACAGACTCAACTGGATCGAAACATTGCGAGCATCCAGTGAACGGATCAAATTACCCGGACTGACCTACGGTATTTCTCCACAAGAAATATATACCCCGGGATTCAGTATTAATCTGGGGAGGTTTGCGCTTTACAGTAGCACCATGAAGCTGAACATAAGCATGTTGCATGAAGGAGATTTTTTACGTTTGATCAAAGATATGAATGAAAACGCGGAGGGAATGTTTACATTAACCAAATGTACATTCATACGATCAGGCAAGATACTCATTGAGCATCATAATGCAAAAAATATTACAGCGGACTGTGAACTGCAATGGCTAAATATCAGAATGGCTGATGGGAGTGAGATTAAGCTGTCATGAATAATGTTAAGGAGCCTCTGATTAAGTCCCAAAACACATTAAGTCGTCATTCTGGCGCATGCCAGAATCTAGTCAAAACAATTACTTACTGGATGCTGGTATTCACCAGCATGACGGAGTGCATACTTGATCAGAGATACCTTAAATTTATTTCAGGCAGTTTACTAACATTAAGTTTTGCATTGAGTGGTATTTCTTTTACCCAGGCAGCATCCGATGATTTTGGTCGATTGTTTACGACACCGGAAGAGAGAAGGAAATTACAGGCATTACGTTACGCAGAACCCGAACCAGAAACCATTGAGGAAATTGAAATCCCTGTTGAATTAATTGACGAAGTAGCTGAAGAAATTGAGGAGCCCGATATCGAGGGGATTACCTTAAATGGCCTTGTATACAGAAAAGGCGGCAAAAGTACTGTATGGATAAATGGTACTAACAGTTATGAGGGTAGTCTCGCCTCTGAATATTTCCGCATCAATACGGGTGACATTAACAGTGAGAAAGTATCTGTGACTGTCCCAGAGGTTAATCTTGAATTTGATCTTAAAGTAGGGCAGACCTACGAACCAAATGATGGAATCCTGCTTGATATTGTGGAAAGTGAAAATGAAATAGCAATACCAGAGAATTGAGACTTCAGTCATAATTTAACTGGCCGATATAGCATATACTATACGGATATGGCTATTAATAATCACCACCACGGTAATCATCGTTGCACCTTTCCCAAAGGCCAAGCAGGGGCTGTCCTGTTGGCATTTACACTACTTATCATTATTGCTTCATCCTACTATCTCGCAAGAAAATTAAACACCAATCTGGCTAAAACCCAACATTCTCAGGAGACAGGCATTGCTTTGAATGCTGCCAGGAACGCCCTGATTGGTTACGCAATAACATTCCCGGATCATGATGTCAGTGGGGTGGTTGATGGTCCGGGCTATTTGCCGTGCCCTGACCTTAATAATGATGGCAGTGCCGCCGCCAATTGTTCGCTCGCCGGGAACACTACAATAGGTAGATTACCAAACCAGACTCTCAGGCTGGAAGAACTGAGGGATGCCAGCGGTCAGAGGCTTTGGTATGCACTCTCTGAGAATTTCCGTTTTGGGAATAACAAAACAATTCCGCTGAATAGCGAATCACCTTCAAGTGCCGAGCTCTCTATAAATGGCACGGCTGATATTGTTGCCATTATTTTTGCCCCCGGTGAACCCTTTGATAATCAGGATAGAGTTGCTGCTGTTAATGATGTAACAAATTATCTGGAAGATGATAATAGTAATCTGGATACATCATTTGTAACAACTGCGAATGGTGATTTTAATGACAGACTCGTCGTCATCACTCGGCAGGAATTAATGCAGGCTGTAGAGAAACGTGTGCTTGGGGAAGTTGGTCAGATTTTAACTACCTATTTTAATACACACGGGGCTTATCCATGGTTGGCCCCTTTTGCAGATCCCAAGGCATCAAAATTCGCACTAAGTGGTGAACATGATGGTGGTAATGGTGCTGCAACCTTGACTGATTCAACCAGAGATTTTAGCGTATGGGGCGTTGCTATCGGTGATGTTGTAAGGAACCTTACAGATGGCTCAGTCGGTACAGTAACGGCAGTGGCTGCAACAACCTTGACTATCGGCGGGGGAATGAGCCTGGGTACAGGAAACGATTTTGATAATAATGATGAGTACTATATTTATCCAGCTGCACTGGCTGGTTTAGGTCAATTAAGAGGGGTTGCAACAAACGCCAATAACAACGCATCCTTGGAGGACGCTGCAAATAATTTTTCCGAATTGGACATCAGCCCCGGTGATATTGTTGATAATCTTACCGACGGTTCCAGTGGCGTGGTGGATACAGTCTCTGCAAATGAACTAACATTTTTAACATTACCCAATACCCTGACACTCAGTGGTGGTGCTGAAAATGATTTTGACAATGGTGAAAATTATAGAATTCGTAGCCAACATGGCCAGGCCGCAGCAGGAACGAATAGCTTGACCCTGGAAGATGCCAATAACAATTTTGTAGTTATGGACGTTCAGGCTGGTGATCTGATTATCAATCTTACTGATGGTTCTTTTGGCAGGGTTTCTGCTGTTGCAGTAAACGTTTTAACCGTTGATGCACTCTATTTTGGATCAGACAATTCTTTCGAAGTTAACGATTATTATTTTTTGCCTCGCAACACTGCAGATAATAATGCGCGTGAAGGCTTGCTTGCCTTTCATGAGGTAGGGAAACATTTTCCAACAGCCTTTGATATTGACTGGGATTTTGTTACCGCCGCAGCTGCCGATATCAGTTTTGATGCAGTCACATTTCCGGGTGTACAGGCTACCTACAGTACGGCCGTTGAGACCTATCTGGATTCCTATGCGGAAGATGGTGGAACACAATCCTTTGCTAATTCAAATGGTACATGCATCTGGTTGCTGGCAGATACAGCGGACTGTTATGGCAGCTTTAAAGATTTTGTCAATATATCTGGCACAATAACATCGGGGACTAATACGGTAGTCATCACCGACACTACTGCCGAATTTAATACCAATGGAATTAAACGTGGCGATATAGCGCAAGATTACGATGACGAAACATCCGTTATATCAGGTACGGCCGATGTTGGAAGTACAGGTACCACTTTAGTTGATGCAGCTGTAGATTTCAGTGTATATGAACCCTATAGCTATGTGATTCAGAACAATACTCTGGAAATAGATCTAGGCGTTAGTAGGATACAAGGCGTAGTAGCCAATATTATCGACGCGGATACACTGGAAGCAGTGAGTTATGTAGGGGAGCCGCTACTCCGATTGAATTCAGGGTTGGTGATAGTTATACAATATTCCAACCATTTAAAGCAGTAGTTACAAGCGTCTCTAGCGAAACACAATTAAGCACTGTTAATTATACTTCAGCGATTGCCCCTGATTTTGATACTGCTGAATATTATCGCATTATGCCTGCTGCTAATTCATATAGCGGCACGGTTACCAGTGTTTTATCAACGGGCACACCGGACAGATTTAGAGACGCATCAGCAAATTTTTTAGCAGAAGGTATCAGCGTTGGGGATATTGTTGTAAATACTTCCATTGGTGCAGTTGGTGAAATTACAGCAGTAGTTGGAACAGGGATACAAACAACATTGTACAACGGGGCCCCAAATGATTTTGCGGTTGGTAATACCTATACGGTCTACCATGATTATGTTTTTTCGCGCGAGCATATCTTTCATGCAAAATATAGGGGCAATCAGGCAACCAATACTGTCTCAGAAAAACGCGTAAGAGATGTCTGCATGGGATACAACGCAGACTGTAGCGCTACAGCAGCAGTTAATTTTTCTGGAAATGGTGGCACACCATTAATGACATTACGTGATTATGAAGAAGATGAAACAACTGAAGTTGGCCGGGCCACATTTACGCCTAGTGCAGCAAGTAACGGAAGTATTCGCCTGAGTAATGTTGATTATTATTTGTGGGAGAATAATGGCGACTTCCCTTCCTGGCTTCTCACAAACAAGTGGCACCAGCTGATTTATATTGCCTATAGTGCCGGGGATAGTCCAAATGGCGGCGCGATATGTACTGTGAGTACTGATTGCCTTACGCTTACTGGCGGGGGATCTCCAGACGATAACAAACGGGCAATTGTGATCAGTGCCGGTGAGCCCCTTGCAAACCCACTGCCAACTCAGGACAGGACTTCAGGCAGTATCAGCGATTACTATGAAAATGGGAACAATAATGCCGGAGATGATGGATTCCAAATTGGCGAAATAATGGGTACATTTAACGATCAGGTCCGTGTTCTGGATACATCACCCTGATTAACGATATGAAAATGAAATATTCTGCACAACAAGGTTTCACCCTGATAGAGATAACAATGGTTCTTTTCATCCTGGCTCTATTGATGACCAGCTTTCTGGAGCCACTAGCTTCGCGTGTTGAGCAAGAGGAACGAAACAACACACAACTCCAGCTCGACAATATAGAGGCAATTCTTTACGGACATGTATTACAGAATAATTATCTTCCTTGTCCGGATTGTCCCACGAGCACTTGGAATGCTAATTGTATAGCTGTCAATGCAGCCGATCCATTAGATATTAATGATGGAGTAGAAGATACTGTTGCCGCTGGTGGTGGACTTACATGTGCTACTGAAACAGGAAATTTACCCTGGGGCACGCTGGGGGTAAAAGGCGCAGATCAGTGGAGTAACAACTTTACTTATCGTGTTGATGATACCTTCGCAGACAGAGGTAATGCGACAACTGATGGAACGGGTTGTGAAACAGCTTCGGCTACGCTGAATGTCTCTTTTTCACTTTGTTCAGATGGAGAGATAATCATTAATGATGCTGCTGTAGCCGGGAATACCGTTGCAATCAATATACCTGCTGTTGTGGTTTCTCATGGAATAAACTGGTCGACTGCAGCCTCACCGGATGAAACTGAGAATACCAATGGCGATCTTATTTTTGTAGAAAAGGATTATAGCGCAACAGCAGGTGCTGAATTTGATGATTTGCTGATCTGGATATCTCCGCATATCATGAGGACTATGACTGTTAAGGCGGGAATACTTCCTTAAGGGTATCTTTTATTATTTCCTGGATAGTTCAAAGCTGACATTGCCATCGCGATTCTCTGTAAGCCGTAAAATATAGTTTAATGATTCAGCCTGTTTAGCTGCCTGATAAAGCCCAATACCATGTCCATTATCTGATGTGACATGTTCTTTTAATATAGATTTTGTAATTGTCTCGTTAACGGCATGACCCGTATCAGTGACAGCGAGTACAATTGAGCTTGATTCAATTTTCAGGGTGACGCTGATTACAATATCTGGATCAACCTGTCTTTTTTGAATTGCATTTTCAAGCAGGTTTTCAATGACACTATTGAATAATTCTTCCGGGATCAGAGTATCTTTATCTATGACACTCTGGAAATTAATTTGTGAGTCTTCCCTGCGGGTCGATATTTCTTTCCACCAGATCGTTGCCAGGATGTTTTTTGTTGATTTCTGTTCTGGTGCCTGCAATTTATTTAGTGCGAGCTGTAATCGTTGACTAATATGAGGCAGTTGCTTTTTTAATAGTACGATAGATTTTTCCTTCGTTTCATCAGAAGTTGTGTCAAGCAGTGTTGTCATTGTCTGTAACGACTGCAGTAAATTTTTTATATCATGGGTAACCCTGGCGCCTGTTTCATAGATAGCATGTAAGTGGGCCTGTTGTGATAGCTCCCGTTCCTGTTTCTTTGCGGTGTAAAATGTCTCTATTAACTGAACCAGCAAGTTACAATGTAAAGACATAACACCTGCGGGGGCGACATGTGTAAATAAAGTAAGTGGTTGATCACTAATATCCAGATGTATTTCATGCCTTGTTAATTCACCATAAATTCCATGTGTTGAGCCTCCTGTCCATGTGGCTCCTGCTATCCATGGTAGTGAAACCAGTTCCCTCATTGCTGTGTCCAGGAAATCTGCCGGGGATTGTTGTGCTTGTCTTTGCCTGGAAAGCTTAGCAAGCCATTGTTCAAATGGTGTTCCAATATTTAATAAAGATGTGGTCCATAATTGAGAGAGACCGCTAAAACCACTATGGGGAGACAAAAGCCAGCTGATAGAAATCAAAAGAATACCAACAGCAAGCAACGTTTGAATCAGAGAGATAATGTAATCGGTATTATTGTGGTACATCAAGACCAGACTACCGAGCGCCAGAATAACTGCCATAAATGAGATCGTTGTGGCAAGCAGGATATCGACAGTTTCATCGCGTTTCCTAGTAAAAGTGTTTGGTGTTATCAGTAATATTAGGGGTATAAACGGCATTCCAATTAGATACGCATTATAAATAGTTTTGTTTAGCGACAGGCTAAACATCTGTGGGACAACAGAAATCAGTAATTCAAAGATCAGGAATGCCATCACGAACATATACACATTTCGTTCATGACGTCTGGTGGTGACACGGCCACCGACAAATCCGATGAGCAGCACCAGCCACAGTGTTATCGAAATCCAGTTGACCCAGTAAACCAGGATCAGTGTAAAAGCAATAAACAGGAGGCTTTTGGCCCATGTGATATCCTGATTTTCTTTCAGGATTGGTTGCCAGATCAGGAACATACCAAAATGAATGAGTAATAGTGACTGGCTTACATAGTTCCCGATTTCGTACCATATCGCGAAATGGAACGTCTCCAGCATTGTCAGAAGAACCAGCTCTTCTTGTCTTGTTTTCACTATTTTGGGTAACATTATCATTATCTGGAATAAAGTTTTATGCAGGAAGCCATTCAATTAACTGCGCTATAGTATAGTACTCATGGATTGCAAACAGAATACAGTATGACAACGATACAGCCCATATTAACGATTGCCAGGTTTACTCTAATAGAGAGTATCAAGAACCGTCTGTTTACAGTGGTGTTGGTAGGTGTCGTATGCCTGTTCGGATTAACGCAGTTCATTGGTGAGCTGGCAGTTACTGAAACTACGCAAATTCAAAGTGCGATAACAGGGATGATTCTGCGACTTTTTGCTGTGTTTATCACTTGCATCTTTGTGATCACAAGCACAATAAGGGAATTTAATGACAAGGGACTTGAATTAATTATTTCTCTTCCAGTGGATAGATATTCATATCTTGCTGGAAAGATGCTCGGTTTTTGTCTATTGGCTGTGTTTATTGCCATAATCGTCTGCATTCCGTTGGCTTTAATCGATACTACTTCACAGCTGATCTTATGGTGTTTTTCTTTGATTTGTGAACTATGGATTCTCACGGCCTTATCCTTGTTATGCCTTATCACATTTAAAAATGTTACCACAGCATTTTCTTCAGTTGTGGCATTCTATTTACTGGCACGGACGATCAGTACCATCCAGTTGATGGGCGATAGTCCTATTCTGGGAACGGCAGCAATCTCTCATAAAATAATTAATGTGGTTGTCGATATCATAGCAACCTTGCTCCCCGAACTTGATCAATTTAGCAAAACGGAATGGTTGGTCTATGGTGGAGGTGGTGGCAGTGAATATATGTTTGTTGCCGGACAGACGATTATCTATGTTGTCTTGCTATTCGCTGCAGCATGTTTTGATTTAAACAGAAAGAATTTTTAATGTTTTCACAATTGTTCATACTAGAATTGCCGTTTTGGTTAACGTCCCACTATTCTTACTGTCATCCCGAACCGAAGGGAGGGATCTTGCTCTCGATATCTAAACCTATAATATCCCTCCCTTCCTTCGGTTCGGGATGACATGTTTATTTTAAATCATAAGACTAAGGGTACTACTGACATATGAATTTTTGGCGTTTACTCAACAGATCAGATGAACGTTCAGTAAAAGATGTTCCTGCAGTTATCATCATTACTTTAATTGTTGCTTTTCTTTTTCAAATTTATTGGTCAAGTTCAGGTGCGCTGGCAACGATAAATATCAAGTCACTGCCTGAGCCGCCTTCGAAAATAGAGTCGCAATTGATGGGTCTGGGAGATTCTATTGCGATTTCGAAATTATTTATGCTCTGGTTACAGGCGTTTGATAATCAACCAGGGGTCAGTGTGCCATTTAAAAATCTCGATTATCAACGGGTCATCAACTGGCTGGAAAGAATTTTAACGCTGGATCCCAAAGGCCAGTATCCGCTACTGGCTGCGGGTCGTGTTTATGGTGTTGTTACAGACGATGAAAAAAAACGTCAAATGCTGGAGTTTATTTCTGAAAAATTTTCCGAAGATCCAGATCGGCGCTGGCCGTCCATGATTCATGCGATTTATGTTGCCAAGCACAGGCTTAAAGATTATCCACTGGCATTAGAATATGCGCATGCAGTTGCCCAACAGGTAACCGTGAAAGATATCCCTCCCTGGGTAAAGCAAATGGAAATATATGTTCTGGAGGATATGGGCGAAATAGAAAGTGCAAAAGTATTGATTGGCGGTTTACTGGAAAGTGGTGCAATCACAGATGCCCATGAGCTTAAATTTCTACTTGATCGGCTCGATAGACTAGAACGTGAAAATGATAAAGACAAATAGTGGACTCATCCTGTCGCACTACCATATGACGTTCACCAGTTTGTTGATATCTCGACAGTTTTGATGATGCTTCATCAAAAGAGCTTGTTTTTTTCAAGCTTGAAGCAGATATAAAACTAAATAAATCAATGAGTTATAAATATGGCATGACATTTGCTGTACTTATAAGCAAATACTGGATGAAAGAGGAGTGTAAAGTGAGAACAATAGAGATGAACAACAGAAAACAGGCGGGTTTCACACTCGTAGAAATCGCAATTGTATTGGTGATTATTGGCCTTTTACTGGGTGGTATTTTAAAGGGCCAGGAACTCATTAATAGTGCAAGAGTAAGAAACCTTGCGGATCAGAACTCCGGCATTCAAGCGGCTTACTTCGGCTTTATCGATCGCTATCGTCAGGTCCCGGGTGACTGGTCTGCAGCAAATGCATCACCGGCACTGGGTATAGCAGTTGCTCAGCTCATTGGAGGCAATGGCAACGGACGTATTGATAATACGACTTTAGAAGCCTCAGCATTATGGACACAACTAGCCGCTTCCCAATTTATATCGGGTGGTTTTACACCGGCAATCGCCGATCCTACAACTGAGACATTTTATGCAACACTTCTGGCTGGGCCAGTCAACGCCTTTAATGGCCCTTTAATATTGACTCGAAATGCAGGGTATTCGGGAGTACGTTCAGTGCGTCTAAATCTGCACATGGGCCGGAACGTCCCGGTTAATGTTGCGCGGGAACTGGATCTTAAGGTGGACGATGGTCTGCCTAATTCTGGTGTGGTACGTTTAACCATAGCTGATGGTGCCGGTGCCACAGGTACAACTGTTGTCTTCGACCCAATAAATTTCATACCACAATTTGCTAATTGTACGACAACAGCGGGGGTGGTTGCTCCGGCAAATGCAGCTGGCACTAATGCGTTAACAGATATCTATGATGTCTTTGATGACTCTCAGGATTGTGGGCAGGTGTTCGTTTACTAAATATTTCTATTGTAGCGTTATCCATATTAAAGCCCGCAATAGCGGGCTTTAATTTTTATGCGACTTTATCATTTATCGGCATTTTTTTATGATTAAATTGAGTAATGAAGACTGTAAATTTAACAAGCGGTAATATGTCGAAAAAATGATGTTATGACTGATTCAGTAATCAACATTAGAAAACTCTGTAAATCCTTTGCCGATACCCGGGTTTTGGATGAGATTGATTTGACTGTCAGTGCAGGTGAGTTTACTGGTTTAATTGGTGTCAATGGCGCGGGTAAAACAACGCTGATTAAGTGCCTGCTGGATTTCTGTGATGTAACATCTGGTAACATTGAAATATTCGGTACTGCTCACACAAAGAAAGAAGCAAGACAAAATCTGGTGTTTCTTCCGGAAAGATTTATGCCCCCTTATTACCTCACAGGGAAGGACTTTCTGGTGTATATGGCTGAACTTCATGGGATTGAATACAGTAGTTATAAGGCTACAGATCTATTTGCAATTCTTGATCTGGACATATTAGCACTATCGAAACCCGTCAGGGATTTTTCAAAAGGTATGGCGCAGAAACTGGGCCTGGCAGCCTGTCTGATGAGTGAGAAAGATTTGATGGTGCTTGATGAACCCATGAGTGGTCTGGATCCAAAAGCCAGGGCCTTTTTAAAACAACACCTGATCGAACTGAAACAGGCCGGTAAGACAATTTTCTTCAGTACCCATATGCTGGCAGATATTGAGGTCTTGTGTGATCGTGTCGCAATTCTTCATGAAGGATGCATTCCGTTTATCGGCACTATAGAGGAATGTACAAGCACGTATAAAGCCAAGGATCTGGAACAGGCGTATCTTACTTGTGTGAGTGCTTGATTTACCCACTCTTATCCCGAATGGCAGTTACTTAAATCCGTTGTTCGGATAATCAGGTATATCTTTTAATCAGCTTGCCGATGGTCAAGCCCTGTACCAGGATTGAAAAGACAACAACACAATAAGTAATCGCCAATATTATTTCTCTCTCTGCACTGGCGGGTAAAGACAGCGCTAATGCCACTGAAATACCACCGCGTAATCCAGCCCATGTCAGAATTTTAGTAACACCCGGAGACAGTTCTCTGAATTTCTTGATACAAAATACAGGGATGCTAACACTGATAAACCTGGCAATTAACACAATGATGATAGAGATGCCGCCTGCAACTAGCAGCTGGGACTCAAAATTGATTATTAATATTTCAAGACCAATCAAAACAAATAAAACAGCGTTAAGTATTTCATCAATAAGTTCCCAGAAGGTGTCCAGATGTTCTCTGGTGGTATCACTCATTGCCAGTGTGCGGCCTTGATTACCAATCATAAGCCCAGCAACGACTATGGCGATGGGCGCAGATAAATGCAGTGCTTCAGCCAGTGCGTAGCCGCCAGTAACCAGAGCCAGTGTCAGTAATATCTCGACCTGATAATTATCAACACGTTTCAGCATGGCATAAGTGATGCCGCCCGCTACAAATCCGAAGACTGCACCGCCCAGCGTTTCTTCCAGGAAGAAAATGATCACTGAACTGACTGTGATGTCGATTCCGCCAAACGCGAAACCGCTTATCAACAAAAAGATAACCACACCTACGCCATCATTAAATAATGATTCCCCGGTAATTTGTGTCTCCAGAGATTTTGGTGCGTGAGCAGTGCGAAGTATTGCGAGTACAGCGATAGGATCAGTAGGTGATATTAAAGCACCAAAGACCAGGCAATATATAAAAGGTAAGTCGATACCGACAAAACCCAGAACAAGCCATAGTAAACCACCGACGATGGCGGTAGACGCGATAACACCCAATGTTGCCAATGATGCAATCAACCATTTTTGTCTGGCCAAATCAGACAGGTTTACATGAAGGGCACCTGCAAATAACAGATAACTCAACATGCCATGCATGAGAGTTTGATTGAAATCAATTGATTTTAGAAAGGCAGTTGCCTGAATGGTTAAATCCAGGCCTAGAGGTTTGAGTATCAATAAACCTAAAGACATCAACAGGCCAATGAGCATGACGCCAATCGTCATCGGTAATTTAAGCGTGCAATGATTGATAAAGCTGAATACAGCCGTCAGGGTGATAAGCAGGGCAATAATATCAAACAAATTCATTTTTTTTGTCTCAATTTTATAAATATTGGGGTATCAAGATAGTTTGGGTATGGGCGAAGAATGTTATAATCTTATCAGTATCACGAAGAGGATTCGAGAGTGTATCGCTATTGCTTAATTGGGTTAATGCTTTTTAGTCAGACTATCCTTAGTCAATCTGTTCAGGCCCAGATGTATCAATGGGCCGATCCTGAAACCGGAACAACGCAATTATCTGGCAAACCTCCTGCCTGGTATCGTAGTGCTGAAGGAGGGCCGCGGGTCTTTGTCTTCAGTCGGGGCAAAATTATTGACGATACAGGCATTGAAATTTCTGATGAACAACGCATTTCTTTACGTACAAAGGCCTTTGTCAGTGCTGAAGAAGATCGGCTTGCTGCAAAGCAGAAGGCAATGGAAGCTGCTAGATTAAAAGCAGCGATGGAAAAAAGTAATGAGGAGGGAACGGGGGAACCTCAGATGGATTCAAGTGAAGCCATGGCGATGGAAACCCCTGAAGATGAAGAATTGATGGAAACAGAAACCAGGGAAGACGATATATCAATTGAAAAACTGAAGGCGCTGATTTCAGCCTGGGAAAACATGCGCACAGAAGAGGCCAAGGCTTTATTGCAGCAAGAATCATATGAAAAATAAGTAGAGAATTCCTGGTACTTAACTCGTGAATAAATTCTTAAGTTTTTCCATAAATGATTTTTCTTCAACATCCACATTTAGTTCTTTCAATTTAATCAAGGCTGCATGGTTTGAGTTAAATTTCAGGCCGATATTAATGTAGGCTTGTGCTTTGTCGTAATCGTTATCAAGAACTGATCGCTCTGCCAGATATGCATATCTATCAGCAATATTGAGTAGGCCCGCTGCTGCAACTTTATCCGTTGGGTCAGCTTCAAGTAATCTCGAATAATAATAATAAGCATTATCTTTTTCAGGAAAAGTCAGACGATATTCTTCAAGACTCTTCTTGCCCAGCCAATGCAGTGCCTGGACAACATCGTCAGAAATTTTAACTGGTGCTGTAGCTGCACTTGAGCGCAATGGCTGTGCAGAATCATCAAAAATTGATGGCCCGATGTTGTCAGGTAAATCTGCATTAATGGGCACGTTTTCGATTTTTAGTGAAGTGTTGTTCATCTTTGATTGTGCATATTGCAAGGTTCCTAAAATTCCACCCGAAGTTATCATAAGCAGCAACAAAATATTCAGGGTTTGGGTCTTGTTTTGTTTTGTCGCGTCGGAGGGCACGGTGCCAGCAATATCGAAATCCGTGATCGTGGCTGAAGCTTTTCTTATTTTTTGTAATTTCTTAATGCTTTGTACCATCTCGGCTGCATCATTAAATCGCTCATCTCGATTTTTTGCCATCATCATGTCTAATAAGGGCTGAAATTCGGTGAGACCTTCCTCAAAAACAGGGATGGGCGCCTGTTTGTGTTTAATAATGACATCAAAAATAGTTGCTGAAACATAGGGTTTGCTACCGGTCAGCATTTCATAGAACAAGCAGCCCAGGCTGTAAATGTCAGCACGGCCATCAATTTCAATGCCGTCGGCCTGTTCAGGGCTGACATAGTTCGGACTCCCGAGAAACAGGCCGGTAGATGTTAAATCGTTGTCTGCGGCATCGGTCTGCTTGGCGATACCAAAGTCCGTAATCAGAGGCGTGTTTTCATCCCTGAACATGATATTTGCTGGTTTAATGTCTCGGTGTACCACACCCATCTTATGTGCTGCGTCCAGTCCTGAGCCTATCTTGGCAAGATAGTCGAGTGCGGTATCAGAGTTTATTGGTAATTCCATACGCATTTTAAGATCACCACCATCAATATATTCCATGGAGATGTATAAAGAGTCCTCTGTAACACCAATATCAAATATGGTAATGATATTTGGATGGTTAAGCGTTGCGACGATGCGACCTTCTGATAGAAACCTTTCGATGAGCGTCTCATTGGCAGTCGGGCCATGGATATCAAGTATCTTGAGGACAACGGATCTGTTTAATGATTCCTGTAAGGCGAGATAAACAGTTGCCATGCCGCCCTGACCAACTTGATGGTGTATTTTGTAACCAGGAATTTCCATGTGCTGGATTATAAGCTATTACAGGTTGAAAGTTTTAAACACTTGAGATTAATAATGAATCAGATTTTTCTGAATTTTCGCATATTGTGTTGTCATTCTGAGAGTTTACCAATTCAGAGATATTCACCAAAGTAAATTCGTTACATTAAAACAGAGCACAAAAATGTACATCTTGATGAGCAGCGTCAACAAAAGAAAATTGAGCATTGGCAAGGGGTAATCGTTGGTGCTTGCGAGCAGTCTGGACGTAACAAAATACCAGAGCTTGTTGCACCACTAGCGGTTGATGAGTGGCTTAGACTGGGTACCGGACTCACAAATTTAATATTGCACCCTGAGTCTGGAAGAAATTTGGCAAAATTATCCAAACCAGCAGGGAATCTTACGCTGTTAATTGGCCCTGACGGAGGTTTTTCAGACAGTGAAATTAAAAGGTCTTGTGAAGCAGGCAATCAGATCATCAACATTGGCCCGAGAATCTTAAGAACCGAAACAGCCGCTTTGGCTGCTATCAGTGCCGGCCAGATGTTGTGGGGCGATTTTTCCTGAGCCTGACAAATAAACATGAAAGTGTAGCTTAATCAGATTATCCTAATACATTGGTTTAAAAAGGTAGCTGGAAAAAAATCATGAACCCTAACCCTGTTCCGCATCTGACCACAGCACTGACTGGTCCATTACACCAGGTCGAACGGCATTTGGTTGATCACCAATCAGATATTGAGTCGTGGTTTCGAAGCCAGTGGCGAATAACCCCGGCACCTTTTTATACCTCTGTTGATTTACGCAATGCCGGATATAAGTTGGCACCGGTAGATACGAACCTTTTTCCTGCAGGCTTTAATAATCTTAACCCGGCATTCGAAGCGTTGTGTATACAGGCAGTACAATTAGCCATTGAGCGCTTGCCGCATCAGGTAGACAGGATTTTAATCATTCCTGAAAATCATACTCGCAATCTTTTTTATCTGGAAAGTTTGGTTGCCCTTCAGCAAATAATAGAGAAGGCCGGGTTTCAGGTGAAATTGGGTTCGATAATGGAGGATATGTCAGAATCAGTGAACATTGACCTGGAATCAGGGAAGTCAGTGTTTCTGGAACCATTACAAAGAAGTAAAGATAAGGTCTCCGTCGGTGACTTTGTGCCTGAGTTGATTGTCCTGAATAATGACCTTTCTTCAGGGCGACCGGCGATCCTTGAATCTTTAGAGCAGACGGTGACACCAGGGCTTGGCCTGGGATGGTCTAATCGCTTGAAGTCCGTTCACTTCAGACACTATCAGGGAATAGCCGCCGAATTTGGCGAGTATATTGGAATTGATTCCTGGTTTATTGATCCTTTATTCAGAAATTGTGGCGAGATTGATTTCATGCAGCGTGCAGGTGGTTCCTGTCTGGAAACAAATGTCGATGCCCTGCTGAAAGAGATACAAAAGAAATATGATGAATACGATATAAAGTGTCGGCCTTATGTCATCGTAAAAGCCGACAGCGGTACATATGGCATGGGCATCATGACGGTCAACAGCGTTGAAGATATTGCCGAATTAAATCGCAAGCAGCGTACCCGTATGTCAACTATCAAAGAAGGTCAGAAAGTGACCAAAGTAATTATCCAGGAAGGGGTCTATACACACGAAACCTGGGGGGAAGAAGAAACGGTCGCTGAACCTGTTGTTTACATGATTGACCATAATGTCGTCGGCGGTTTCTATCGGGTTCATGATGCCCGTGCCGCAAATGAGAATCTCAACACTCCTGGAATGCGTTTCGAGCCTCTGGCATTTGATGATTGCTGTATCTCCCCTGAAAGAGACATGGATGCTGATGCGCATCCAAATCGTTTCTACGCCTATGGCGTGATCGCCAGGCTGGCATTATTGGCAGCGGCGAGAGAATCTGAGGCGTTATTATCCCAATGAGCTTGAATTGCCAGTCATAAATGCTTGAGCACTTTTCTGATATGACTAGCGTGGCGCCTGCTTACTGGTAGTCGTGTTTCTATTCCTTGTAATTTGATAGCGGGGTTGCCTTCCTTGTCTTTTTCCAACCCCAGAATATATTCAAATGCTACCAGTGTATTACGATGGATACGTATGAACTGCGAAGAAAATTCCTGTTCAAGTGATTTCAGGGAATCATCAATTAATAAATCCCCTTCAGGCCAGACCGCCGTGACATATTTTTGATCAGCTTTCAGATAGTAAATCTTTTCTATAGGAATGATTTGCAGATTTCCCTGAACGGTCGTGCTCAGATGAGAACGGCTGCTATCTGAATCGTGATGGTCTCTTAATACATTAATATTGGCTTTGCTCAGGGCTTTGGCCCTGTCAATGGCCTGTTGCAAGCGTTCTTTACGAATTGGTTTCATTAGGTAATCGACTGCGTGCGCATCGAAGGCATCAAGGGCATAGTCTTGATAGGCTGTGGTAAAAATGATTGCTGGGGGTGATTCCAGTCCGGCAAGATGATGCGCAACTTCGAGACCGTCCATTACCGGCATACGAATATCCAACAGTATGAGTTCCGGGCATTCCTTGCTGATCATTTTCAGTGCTGCAACGCCGTTTTCAGCTTCCGAGATTGAAAAATCAGAATTCAATTCAGAAACCAGACTCACTAGCCGTTCTCTGGCCAGGATTTCGTCATCAACGATCAGTATTTTCATAAGGATAAGGCAAAATGATTTTTGTGATGTAACGATGATCTTCCACCTTTGTCAGCAATTGCCCCTTGTCTCCATAGTGGGCAGCCAAGCGTTGCCGAATATTGTTCTGAGCCATTTGATTCCCCTTATGATGATCAGCATTTTCTCCGGCAGGCAGTGGGTTATCAATTGTGATGGATATTTCATTAGCGTGTGATTGACCGCGAATATGAATCACACCACCTTCAGGCAAGGGCTCGATACCATGATAAATCGCGTTTTCAAGAATAGGTTGAAGCGTCAGGTTGGGAAGTTGCGCATGTCCAGGCAAATCATCCGTTTCCCAGATAGTTTTCAATCTATCACCAAAGCGGTGTGATTCAATACGCAGGTAGCGTTTGCACAAGGAGATTTCCTCGGCCACGGTAGACAGTCGTTTGGCTTCCTGCAGACTGACGCGAAATAAATCGGCCAGGTCTTCAGTGGCTTCCTCAGCCAGCTTCGGATCCTTGCGTGTCAGGCTGGCAATAGTATTCATACAATTAAACAGGAAATGCGGTCGAATCCGTGATTGTAGTGCCTGTACCTGCGCTTCGGCCTCTGATTCAATGTTTTTTCGCCATTGATGCTGTATATAAAAATAGCGTAATGAAAGCGCGCTAACAATGGCGCTGATCCCCATGCATTCGAAGAAGAAGCTGCCGTGTCCGGCCACCCTGTCTGCCAGTGCAGGCCTTACATGGAATATCCACCAGGCCAGCTCTGTAATTACCAGAGCTATCAGCAGGGTCAGGCAGTAACTCAAGGTGGCTGCCCAAAAATCTGACATGCGGTTCAGATAGTTTCTACTGAGACAGAGTGCCGCGGTGCAAGACAAGACTACCCACTGTATGAAGAGTGAATATAAAGCCAAATTTTCAATACGATCCTGGCCTGGTGTTGAAGGTGTTAGCGTCAGAATAATAGCAAGTAATTCGCCTAGGAGAAGTACGACGAAAAGCATACGGACGCTGCAAAAATCCGGTAAAAAAGAATGTGCTTGCTGTTGGTTCATTGTCATAAAATAATGAATTTTCAAAGGTAGCTTACGTTATACTGTCGGAAATTATCAAACATATTTCCAAGTAGTTTGGGTATAAAAACAAAAACATCGATTGTACGTAAAAAATGACAAATAAAACCGATAAAACCAAACAAGATAAGTCTAAGCAAGATAAGCCATGGGGGGGACGTTTTTCTGTATCCACTGATGCCTTTGTTGAACAGTTCACACAGTCTGTTTCTTACGACCAACGTCTTTACCATTATGACATTATGGGATCAGTGGCGCATGTCAGCATGTTGGCCAAGGTCGGTGTGCTTTCGCGGCAGGAATCTGAACAAATTATTGAAGGACTACAATCGATCGAAGCAGAGATCGATCAGGGAGACTTCGAGTGGCAGGGCACGCTGGAAGATGTGCACATGAATATTGAAACCGCGCTGGTCACCCGTGTTGGTGATGTTGGAAAAAAACTGCATACCGGGCGCTCACGGAATGATCAGATCGCTACAGATATTCGTCTCTATTTGCGTGATGAAGTGGCTGAGATTCAGGACTTGCTGGTTAATGTCATGTCAGCTTTACTGGATCTGGCCGAACGCGAGGCCGAAACAATCATGCCCGGTTTTACACATATGCAAACGGCACAACCCGTAACATTTGGTCACCACATGATGGCCTGGTTTGAAATGCTTTACCGGGATTGTCTGCGTCTGGCTGATTGTCATGTGCGTATTAATGTTATGCCACTGGGATCCGCTGCGCTGGCAGGTACCAGCTACCCGATTGATCGGCAGTACACGGCTGAATTATTAAAATTTCCTGCAGTAACGAATAATTCCCTGGATGCTGTCAGTGATCGGGATTTTGCCATCGAGTTCAGCAGTTGTTCCGCCTTGATCATGATGCATTTGTCTCGTTTCTCGGAAGAACTGGTGTTATGGATGTCGCAGCAAATTGGTTTTATTGATCTGGGCGATGCCTGGTGTACGGGATCTTCGATTATGCCGCAGAAAAAAAATCCGGATATTCCAGAATTGGTTCGCGGCAAAACTGCACGGGTGTATGGACATTTGATGGGCTTGTTGACCTTGATGAAAGCCCAACCACTGGCCTATAACCGGGACAATCAGGAAGACAAGGAGTCTTTGTTTGATGTGATAGATACCGTCAAAGACTGTTTACATGCTTACGCAGGTTTGGTGCCTGAAATAGTGGTGAACAAGGAACGCATGCGCGAAGCAGCCATGCAGGGCTTTACCACGGCGACTGATTTGGTAGATTATCTGGTACGCAAAGATATTACTTTCCGGGATGCACATGCGATGGTTGGACAGTCCGTGCAATATGCAATTGAAGCAGGCAAGGATTTATCTGAATTAACGCTGGATGAATTAAAGCAATTCAGTCAAGTCATAGATGATGATGTCTTTGATTTCCTGAGTCTGGAAGGATCAGTTGCGGCGCGTGCTCATCAGGGTGGTACCGCACCGGAACAGGTTTACAAGGCCATACATTCTGGACACGAACGCCTTGGAGTTGTTCGTATACAAGAGGATTAGTGTTAATGGGTAAATTGATCAAGCTTTTACTGGGCGCAACTATTTTGGTGGGATTGCTTTTCGGCGTGGTTGTGCTTGCTGCTGTGTTGTATTTCGATCCGAATGACCATAAGGATCGAATTATTGCCAAGGTCGAAGAAGAAACTGGTCGGCAACTCAAACTGGAAGGAGATATTAATCTTAGCTATTACCCCTGGTTGGGGCTTGAAGTTAGTGGCGTGACCCTGGGAAATGCAGAAGGCTTTGGGGATGCACCTTTTATACATGCCGATGTGGTAGCTCTGCGCATTAAAACCATGCCGTTACTAGATAAACAATATGAGCTAGACACCTTGAAGCTGCATGGTGTCGAAATCAATCTGGCAAAGAACAAGGAAGGGGTTAACAACTGGGACGATCTTGTACGTGAGGAAAAGGATGATTCGAAAAAACAGGAGCCGATAAAACTGGCTGCCGTGATATTGGGTGGTGTTGATATAAAAGATACTCGATTTACCTGGGACGATCAGAGCACAGGCCAAACGTTCAGGATCAGTAACATGAATATGTCCACCGGGGAGCTGATTTTTGGCAAGCCTATCGATATCAAAATGGATTTAAAGGCAGAGTCCAGTCAGCCTGCGATTACAGCAGATATAAACATGCAGGGAACAGCATCCTACGATCTTGATGCAGAAACATATGCGTTCGATCCGATTGGGGTAACGGCAAAACTGACAGGAAAAAATATTCCTGGTGGAAAGACTGAGCTTAAATTTAATATGGGCGTCGCATTTAACCTGCAAGAAGATACTGCATCGATTAATGATCTGACGCTTAGTGGCCTTGGGGCACTTGTCAAAGCACAATTAAATCCCAGTAATATCAATTCAGGTCAGCCGATAACTGAAGGGCGGCTCTCGGTATCCGGAGATGATTTAGCCCGTCTGTTTAAGGTCGCCGGGATCGAACCCCTGGCAAGTCAGTTGTCGAAATTAAAAGATCGATCATTTGATCTGCAAGCAAGCTTGAATGCTGATATGGGTAAAGGCAATGTTGCCATCTCTGATCTAAAGGCGAACCTGATAGGCGCTTCTATTTCGGGGCAGGTAGAGGTTAGTAATATTGATTCTGACACCCCCGCCATGAAGGGGAAATTAAAGGCATCAGGGCCTGATTTACCTACTCTCCTTCAGGTCGCTGGTCAGTTTGAAGGTGGTGAAGATCCGAAACTCAAGATACTCGGTGAGAAATTATCCAAAGCTTCTAACAAAAGTTTCGAAGTTAATACTGAATTTGATGCTGATCTGGCTTCTGGCAATATCAATGTGCCTGCCTTGTCGATTAAGACGTTTGGGATATCAGTCGACGGACAATTACAGGCGAATGACATCAACAGTAATAAAGGCAATATTGATGGCAAGTTATCACTACAGGGTGAAAAGCTGTCCAGCGTCCTTGCTGCACTGGGACAACATGGTTTGGCGAAAAATTTACGCTCAATAGCTGTTGATGTTGGCGTTAAAGGCAACCGAAATGATATCAAAATGAGCCCAGTGAAAGCTGTGGCAATTTTCTCGGGGAAACAAGTACCTAATTCACCTGCCAAAGTGTCCTTGAATGCCAATACACTAATAAATCTAGACAAGCAGACAATAACTATCAGCAAAATGGCAGTGACGGGTCTTGGTCTGGATGTTAAGGGGAATATGAATGTCAGTCAGTTTCTTTCAGAGACCCCGGGGGTCAAAGGCAAGCTTGATGCCAAAGGAAAAGATCTGGGATTGATCTTCAAGCTGCTTGGAAACGATCCCCTTGCAAAACAGATAAATAAACTAAAAAATAAATCCTTTTCAGTTAAAACGAATTTTGATGCGAATATAGCAACCGGGAAACTCAATGTCTCAGCGCTGAATGTCAACATGCTGGATGCCATGATCAAGGGACAGTTTGCTGCCGAGAACATACAAACAAACACCCCCGCTATCAGTGGTGAGCTAACCGCCACCGGACCTGATTTGCCAACTTTATTACAAATCGTGGGTCAGTTTGAAGGTGGTGATGATCCAAGGCTGGCCGAATATGGTAAACGTTTATCAAAGGCGCCCAAAAAGAATTTTAATGTGGCAGCAAAATTCAATGCGGACATGAAAAAGGGTAACATCAATCTATCTTCTTTATCAGCAAAAGGACTGGGCCTGACACTGAATGGAAAGATGGTTGCGACGGATTTTAACAGTAACAAAGGTCAGATAGATGGTCAGCTGGCATTAAAAGGTGAGGATTTATCTGCCATTCTGGTTGCTATTGATCAGGGTGCGCTCGCAGGCGTACTGAAGAAAATCTCGGTAGATATTGGTATCAAGGGAACCGGCAGTGATATAGATCTGAGTCCGTTCAATATCAAAGCGACGTTTGCCGGAAAAGATATACCGAACTCTCCCGTCGATTTGACAATGTCAGCAAATACAAAAATGAATCTGGATAAGCAGACACTTTCTGTCAATAACATGAGTTTAAATGGACTTGGTCTGGACTTGAAGGCGAACATCAATGCCACGCAAATAAAAGATAAACTAGCATTCAATGGTGATGTGGCAATCACTGAGTTTAATCTTAGGAATTTTATGAAGCAGATGAAACAAGAAGTGCCAATCACTGCAGATAGAAAGGTGCTGACTAAAGTAGCCTTGAAGACAAAATTTTCGGGTTCTAGCAGCGATCTTGAATTAAAAGATCTTGCTTTATTGCTGGATGATACAAATTTAAAAGGAAATCTTTCGGTAAGGCATTTTACCCAGCCTAGATTCGATTTTGGCATTGGCATCGATAACATCAATGTGGACCGGTATTTACCACCCCAAGTAAAATCAGCAAAGGCAAAACCAGTAAAAAAAGCGAAGGCAGGGGCAGGAGAAAAGCAGAAAGCTGTGGCAACGTCAGCGACTGACTTGCCGCTGGAAACATTGAGAAAACTAAATGGCAAAGGTGATTTGCTTATTGGTAAATTAATTTACTCAAATCTTCGTTTAAGTAATATCAGATTAGGTGTCAATGCCAACGATGGGATTGTTAAGCTGGATCCAATATCGGCTGACTTATATCAGGGGAAATATAATGGCAGCATCACGCTGGACGCCAGAGGCAAGTCAGCAGTACTTCAACAGGAGACGCAACTAAGTGGTGTGCAAATTGAGCCACTCCTGAAAGATTATACCCAGTCTCCAGAAAGCCAGCTTGCCGGGGTCGCCAACATTACTGCCAAGGTATCGTCCAAAGGCAGCAATGCACTTCAACTTAAACATGGGCTGAGTGGCAAGGCCAGGCTTGCTGTGACGAATGGAGTTTTGCGTGGCATCGATGTCAGAAAAACGCTGGAGCAGGCAGAAGTTTTACTTGAAAGTAAGCGACTTGGTACAGTAAAGCAGGGTGGTGAAACCCGCTTCGATCAATTAACTGGCACGTTGAACATCAAAAATGGTGTAATTAAGAATAATGACCTGCTTATCACGGCACCAGGCTTTAAGGTCAATGGCGGCGTCAATAAAAAAGATACGCTTGGGAATCTACGCAACAATTCTATTAAATATGATCTAAGTGTTGCTGTGGTTGAAGACAGCGCTACGCGAGGATCGGAAAATTATAATATTGGTGGTTATGCGATACCAATTAGATGCCGTGGTTCATTAGATGACCTTGCCTCGGCCTGTGAACCTGATTATGGGAAGCTTCTGGGTGTGGCCATACAAAAAGGCGCACTTGATGCACTGGGAGATGCAATCGGTATAGACCTTTCTGGTCAAAAACAGTCGACGCCAGAAACAACGACAAAGACAACGCAGCCACCGGCAACTGATACTACACAACAGCCGAAGAAAGAATCCAAAAGCGTTGAAGAGGCGCTTTTAGAATCTGTGTTAGATAGTCTTCCATTCTAGATGGATGCTCGGAAGTGTTTGATATCCGGTTGATGGATAGTTTTTCTAAAACCCTTATTCATTGGCACAAAAAATACGGTCGGCATGATCTGCCATGGCAACGGGAACCTGACCCCTATCACGTATGGCTTTCCGAAATCATGTTGCAACAAACGCAGGTGGCGACAGTCATTCCCTACTACAATCGTTTTCTTGAAAAATTTCCTACCATCGAATCACTGGCGAATGCAGATATCGATGATGTTTTGAGTCACTGGGCGGGCCTAGGCTATTATGCACGAGGGCGGAATCTGCATTGTGCTGCAAAGATGATTTGTGATAATTTTGATGGTGATCTTCCCGCGGATAAAGAAAAACTCCTAACGCTACCGGGTATTGGACGTTCTACTGCTGGCGCGATTATGGCGCTGGCTTTCAAGCAGCACTATGCCATTCTTGATGGTAATGTAAAACGGGTACTGTGCCGTTTTTATGCAGTGAACGGTTGGCCAGGGGAGTCAGCAGTAGAAAAGCAGTTATGGCATTTGGCGGAAGATCTAACGCCAGAAAAAAATGTTGCCCGGTACACACAGGCGATCATGGATCTGGGCGCAACTATTTGCACTCGCACGAAACCACAATGCAGTATTTGTCCGGTATCTCAGGGATGCCTTGCCAGGGAACAAGAATCACAGCAAAAATATCCAAACCCCAGACCGAAAAAAACAATCCCACTACGCGAAACGGTTTTTCTGTTACTGGAGAACAAAAAAGGTGAAATATTATTTGAAAAGCGTCCTGCAACAGGGATATGGGGTGGTCTATGGTGTTTCCCGGAGTGCTTGCCTGATGATGATATCGAAGAATGGTTATTGGCCAAAACCGGTTTCAGTGGTTCTATTATTCAGAAACTGTCAATCATTAAGCATAGGTTGACGCATTTCCACATGGAGATTTTGCCTGTCCATTTAAAGGTAAAACAATGCAATAATGTTAAAGAAGTGAGTGGCCAGCAGTGGTGCTCGTCAGGTGATGCCTTGAAGTTCGGTGTCCCGACACCAGTTAAAAATTTATTACTGACTATGTCAGAATAACGGTCAATTAACTCAGGTATTGAATGAAAGAGGTATCTTAATGAGCAGGATAGTACAGTGTGTAAAACTGAATAAAGAAGGGGAAGGGTTAAAGGTACCGCCTTATCCTGGTGAACTGGGCAAAAGAATCTATCAGAATGTTTCCCAGGAAGCCTGGCAAGAATGGTTGCAACATCAAACCATGTTAATCAATGAATATCGCTTAACGCCGATCGAACCCAAGGCACGTAAATTTCTTGAAGAAGAAATGGAAAAATTCTTTTTTGGTTCTGGTTCAAAGCGACCCGATGAATTCGTTCCGCCTGAGGAATAATTCAATGGGAGTCGTACGGACTTGACGAATTGGAACAAGGTCTGTTTAATACGCGCTCTTTGATATTACCAACTTAGTAGTAAGCATTTAGAAAATGGCCAGGTAGCTCAGTCGGTAGAGCAGAGGACTGAAAATCCTCGTGTCGGCAGTTCGATTCTGTCCCTGGCCACCATTATTTTTAATAGATATTCCTTTCATATCCATAATTTTTTATACACTATCTAAATCAGGTAGGCAGTTGTGTATAATCATACCTATCATAAATCTAGAGAAATAGAATGCCACTAGTCAACATATCAATATTAAAAGGTAAATCACCGGAATACGTCAAGGCGGTCGCCGATGGTATTAATTCAGCTGTTATTGAGACTATGGGATTCCCCGATGATGATCGATACCAGATTATTCATGAGCTCGAGCCGCACTGTTTACAGCTGCAGGAAAGAACAGGTGATCGTGTCATGATGCACTTGACCATGAGAGCAGGACGATCGGATAAATCAAAGCAGGCATTTTATGCCAGGGCGGTTGAAAATCTTGCCGCCGATCCGGGCATTGACCCTGCTAATGTTTTGATTACGATTGTTGAAAATCACGATATCGACTGGTCATTCCGTGATGGCGTTGCTCAGTTTATGGTCTAGTGACTACAAACCGGACACTTAGGATCTTTGTTAAGTTTCGCGGTGTGCCATTCCATATGCATGACATCCAGAAGTAGTAGCCTGCCTTCCAGGGTCTCACCTATTTGCATAATTATTTTCATGGCTTCACAGGCTTGAATACTGCCAACAATCCCGAGTAAGGGAGAAATCACGCCATTCGCCGTACAGCTTTGCTCAACTTCTGCTTCACTGCCATACAGGCAGCGATAACAGGGCGAGCCTTCATGACGACTATCAAAGACACTGACCTGTGCCTCGAAACGAATCGCCGCACCAGATACCAAAGGGATTTTATATTTAACACAGGCATCATTGATAGCAAAGCGTGTTTGAAAATTATCACTACAATCGAGCACGACGGTAGATGATTTTATCTGTTCTTCCAGTTCTTCATTTTCAATCTTGTGATCAACCTTTGTGACCTGTATCTCAGGATTGAGCTCAAGCAGATGTTCTGCGGCAGAGTCTACCTTGAGCCGGCCGATATCTTTAGTTGCGTGGACAATTTGTCTTTGTAGATTGGAAATATCAACTTCATCAAAATCGACCAATACCAGATGGCCGACACCAGCCGCAGCAAGATAAACGGATGAAGATGAACCTAGCCCACCCAGGCCTATGATCAGGACACGCGCATCTGCCAGCCGTTGCTGACCTTCAGCATCTATTTCCGGCAGCATCATTTGTCTGCTGTAGCGTAGTAGTTTATCGTTATCCATAATTAATCTGTAGCTTGTCCACGGGTAATTCTATCTTGCCCGGATAAATCCTGAAATGTTTTAAGCTGCCTGAAATCGTGTTTCAGGAAAGCCTCTTGAACTAATTGTTTTTGATCATAGCCGTGTTCAATCAATAGTGAAGCATTACTGGCGAGATAGCGATTTGCATTCTCAAGAATCATATTAATTGCCTGCATACCATCAGCACCTGCGACAAGTGC